>NZ_FOCY01000018.1:0-8672 GCF_900110235.1 Megamonas sp. Calf98-2
TTTTAGATTATAAGAGTAAAGAAGTAGGAAAGAAATTAGTAAAAGTAGGGAAATATTTTGCAAGTTCGCAAATTTGTAGTAATTGTGGATATAAAAATAAAGAAGTAAAAGATTTGTCTATAAGACAATGGAAATGCCCAAATTGTAAAGTAGTGCATGATAGAGACATAAATGCAGCGATAAATATAAGAAATGAAGGCATGAGAATAGTCTTAGGATAAAATAAAAAATAAAGAACCGTGGGATGCACGGGGATAGCTTGCTTATGCTTACAACAAAAGTTGTATCGAACAAGAAGCCCCCACTTCTAAGCGATAGCGAAAGTGGTGGGAGTACATCACTAGAGCAGTAAAAGATTTCTATAAAGATGTCAATTCTTTAAAATAAAATGTAAATTTGTATACAAAACACTTGCAAAAAATTATGCTATATGATAAGGTATTAAACAGCAATATTAAACAATTATAAATATAAAAATATGAAGAAAAGGAATAGTAAAATTATTTTCTTTTACAGAGAGCTGTTGATTGGTGCAAAACAGTAAGGAAGATTTTTTGAACTCGCCTTGGAATAGCTAGCTGAACATCTTAGATTATAGATAATTAGGTTAAGTCGGTACTCGACCGTTATATTGAGTTTAAAAATGAGTGCATGTAGATATTTTTACATGAATAAGAGTGGTAACGCGTAAGTACAGCTTTCGTCTCTAGTTTTAGAGATGAAAGCTTTTTTTATAAATTGTTATTGGAGGAATACATAATGATGAATGTTAATAAATATACTAAAGGTTATTTTATGCCACCAACAGTAGACATGAGTTGGACTCAAAAAGAATATGTGGACAAAGCTCCTACATGGTGTAGCGTAGACCTTCGTGATGGTAATCAATCTTTGATTATTCCTATGAGCTTAGAGGAAAAAATCGAATTTTATAAACGCCTTGTAGAAATCGGATTTAAAGAAATTGAAGTAGGTTTTCCAGCAGCTTCCGAAACTGAATTTGAATTTTTGCGTACATTGGTAGAACAAGATTTAATTCCTGATGATGTAACGGTACAGGTATTGACTCAAGCTCGTGAACATATTATCAAAAGAACTTTTGAAGCATTAAAAGGTGTAAAAAATGCTATAGTTCATGTGTATAATTCCACTTCTGTAGCACAGCGCCAACAAGTATTTAGAAAATCAAAAGAAGAAATCAAACAAATCGCTATTGATGGTGCAAAATTACTTAAAGATTTAACTGAACAAGCAGGAGCAAATTATCGTTTTGAATATTCTCCAGAAAGTTTCACAGGAACAGAACCAGAATTTGCTTTAGAAGTATGTAATGCTGTTTTAGATGTATGGCAACCAACAAGCGATCGAAAAGCTATCATTAATTTACCTGCAACAGTGCAGATGTCCATGCCTCATGTATATGCAAGTCAGATAGCATATATTTCTCAAAATCTCAAATATCGTGAAAATGTAGTATTATCACTTCACCCACATAATGACCGTGGCACAGGCGTTGCAGATTCTGAAATGGGCTTACTCGCTGGTGCTGACCGTATTGAAGGTACTCTCTTTGGTAATGGTGAACGTACAGGTAATGCCGATATTATCACTATCGCTATGAATATGTTTGCCTTAGGCGTTGACCCTAAACTTGATTTTTCCAATATGCCAGAAATCATTGAAATGTATGAACGCGTAACTCGTATGCATGTATATGAACGTCAACCATATGCTGGTAAACTCGTATTTGCAGCATTCTCTGGTTCTCACCAAGATGCTATCGCTAAAGGTATGAAATGGCGTGAAGAAAATGATGAACCACATTGGACTGTTCCATATCTTTTAATTGACCCACAAGATGTTGGTCGTCAATATGATGCAGATGTTATTCGCATCAATAGCCAATCTGGTAAGGGTGGCGTAGCTTATGTTATGGAACAAAAATATGGTCTTAACATGCCTAAGAAAATGCGTGAAGACTTCGGTTATTGCGTAAAAGGTGTATCTGACCATAAACATAAAGAACTTATGCCAGAAGAAATTTATCAGATTTTCCAAGACAATTATGTAAATGTTGAAGAACCATATAAATTGATTGATTTTGTCTTGAATAAACAAGCAGATGGCACATTTAAAGGTAATGTACATTTGATGAAACATGGTCATGAAGTTGTAGTAGAAACACAGGGTAATGGTCGCTTTGATGCTGCAAGTAATGCTATACAAAAAGAATTTGGCATCAAATATGATAATTTGATTTATAGTGAACATGCTATGGAAATCGGTGCTACTTCAAGAGCTATGGCATACGTAGGTATTACAGCAGAAAATGGTAAAACATACTGGGGTGCTGGTATGGATACAGATATCATCACTGCTTCCATAAAAGCTTTAATCAGTGCAGTTAATCGCATGGATTAAAAGAAATTTATTTGTATATATGATTAATATGTTAGTATAATAAATTTATTGTTTATATATTATATGTAGATAGAAAAGGTGGTTTGTTCATGAGAAGTGATTTAGTAAAAAAGGTGCAACTAAAGAAATTTATTTGTATATATGATTAATATGTTAGTATAATAAATTTATTGTTTATACATTATATGTAGATAGAAAAGGTGGTTTGTTCATGAGAAGTGATTTAGTAAAAAAAGGTGCAACTCGTTCAGCACATCGTGCTTTATTTAATGCTATGGGATATGGCCCAGAAGATTTGAAAAAACCATTAGTTGGTATTGTAAATGCTTTTAATGAAATAATTCCAGGTCATATTCATTTACGTACAATTGCTGATGCAGCAAAACTCGGCGTAGCTGCTGCTGGCGGTACACCTATTGAATTCCCAGCTATTGGTGTTTGCGATGGTATTGCTATGGGACACCCTGGTATGAAATTCTCCTTGGCTAGCCGTGAATTAATTGCTGATTCTATCGAAGCTGTAGCAACAGCTCATGCTTTTGATGGTTTGGTACTTATTCCAAACTGCGATAAAATCGTTCCTGGTATGCTCATGGCTGCTGCTCGTTTGAATATCCCTTGCGTAGTAGTAAGTGGTGGTCCTATGCTTGCTGGTCGCTATCAAGGTAAAGATGTCAGCGTAAGTACAACTTTTGAAGCTGCTGGTAAATTTACAGCTGGCAAAATCACAGAAGATGAAATGTATGATTTAGAAGCAAAAGCTTGCCCAGGTTGCGGTTCTTGTTCTGGATTATTTACAGCTAATACAATGAATACTTTAACAGAAGTATTAGGTATGGGTCTTCCTGGCAATGGTACAATTCCAGCTGCTTATACTGGTGCTAGAATTTCACTTGCCAAACAAGCTGGTCATGTAATCATGGATTTAATTGCAAAAGATATTAAACCTCGTGATATTTTAACTCAAAAAGCATTTGAAAATGCAATCACTGTAGATATGGGTATTGGTGGTTCTTCTAATACTGTACTTCATCTTACAGCAATTGCACATGAAGCAGGTATTAAACTTCCAGCTCCATTATTTGATGAAATCAGTGCTAAAACACCTTATATCACAAAATTAAGTCCAGCTGGTACTCATCATATGCAAGATTTAAATGAAGCTGGCGGTGTTTGTGCAGTAATGCATGAACTCAGCAAAAAAGGTCTTATTCATTTAGATGCACTCACAGTAACAGGAACTGTTGAAGATAGAATAAAAAATAGCGAAATTCAGCGTGCTGATGTAATCAAAACAGTAGAAGCACCATACCGTCCAACAGGTGGTATCGCTATATTACAAGGTAATTTAGCTCCAGATTATGCAGTAGTAAAAGCTAGTGCAGTAACAGAAGATATGCTTTGCTATAAAGGTACAGCAAAATGCTTTAATTCTGAAGAAGAAGCTATCGAAGCCATTACTGGTGGCAAAATCAAAGATGGCGATGTAGTAGTAATCCGCTATGAAGGTCCAAAAGGTGGCCCTGGTATGCGTGAAATGCTCAATCCAACTGCTGTTATCGCAGGTATGGGCTTAAAAGTAGCTCTTATCACAGATGGTCGTTTCTCTGGTGCTACTCGTGGTGCTTGTATCGGTCACGTATCTCCAGAAGCTATGGCTGGCGGTCCAATCGCATATCTTGAAGATGGCGATATCATTGATATCGATATTCCAAATCGTAAATTAAATGTATTAATCAGTGATGAAGAAATGGATAAACGTAAAGCTAATTGGGTAAAACCTGAACCAAAAGTAAAAACAGGATATCTTTCCCGTTATGCAAAACTTACAACATCTGCTAGCACAGGAGCTGTTTTAGAGTAAGTGAATAAACAAAAAAGAATTGCTTTAATAAATGATATAACAGGTTTTGGTCGCTGTTCTGTAACAGTACAATTGCCGTTGATTTCAGCTTTAAAGATACAAGCTTGTCCGCTTCCTACTGCAATTTTAGCAGCGCATACTGGTTTTCCTGTACATTATATGGACGATTATACTCGTCATATGAAAGCTCATATGGATAATTGGCAAGCTTTGAATTTAGAATTTGATGGTATTTTGACAGGTTTTTTAGGTTCTAAAGACCAGATTGAACTTGTATTAGAATTTGCAAGACGCTTTAAAAAAGAAAATACTTTGTTTGTCGTTGACCCAGTGATGGGCGATGGCGGAAAATTGTATTCTTCTTATAATGAAGAACTTTGTTTAAAGATGCGACAATTATTGAATGTGGCTGATGTTTTAACGCCGAATTTAACGGAGGTTTGTCAATTATTGGATATAGAATATCCAGATAAAATGCCAACTGAAGCTGAGTTATTAAAAATGGCACAAGCTATAGCTACTAAAGGCGTAAAGCAAATTGTAATCACAGGTCTTGTCAATGAAACAGCTGACAAAGTTTATAATTATATTTATGAGCAAGGTAAAAATCCATGTATGCAAGAGAATAATCGCATACCAGAAGAACATTCAGGTACAGGAGATGCTTTTGTGGCTATCTTGACAGCTTGTTTAGTTCGTGAAGAAGCTTTACCGAAAGCAGTGCAAAAAGCAGCTGATTTTGTAGGAAAAGCAATGGCATATACTAATTCTTTAAATGTGCCATGGAATTATGGCCTATGTTTTGAAGAATATTTAACTGATTTAAAATAATAGCGTACAAAAATAAGCTTTAATTTTACTAAACAATGTAGTTGGTAGAATTAAAGCTTATTTATTACTTATAAATATGATTTTATATTGAAGTTTAGAAGCTAAAAGGCTATAATTTTTATGTTATATTGTAACAAGGAAAAGGTGATTAAATGATATTATATACATTACATAATAATGGATATATTGATTTTAGTGAAAAAGTTAAATTATTTCCTAAAGAAAAATTCAATATGTATGTAAATTTTACCAATAGATGTAATTGTAATTGCACATTTTGTTTGCGTCATCTAAAAGATGACCATAAATTATGGTTAAAAGATGGCGAACCTTCATTAGAAGAGATAAAACAAGCATTTTTAAATGCACCTATGGAAAATGTAGCAGATATCGTCATCTGTGGCTTTGGTGAACCAACTATGCGTTTAGATGACTTGGTAAAATTATTGACTTTTCTACAGCAAACATATCCAAGTATTAAAGTTAGAATGAATACAAATGGTTTAAGCGATTTAGAATATGGTAAAAAAACAGCTATGTTATTTAAAGGCTTATTAAATACCATTTCTATTAGTTTGAATGAATCTACGTCAGAAAAATATTTAGAAGTTACACGCAGTCGTTTTGGTATAAAATCTTATAAAGCTATGCTTGATTTTGCAGTGGATTGCAAAAATTACATTCCAAATGTAGTAGTAACTATAGTGGATATTATCGGCGAAGATGAAATCAATGCTTGTAAAAAGGTTTGTGAAGAATATAGCTTGAATTTGCGTATTCGTCGTTATGAAGCAAATTAAAAAATAGTATTTGTAAATTGAAATGTACTAGAATGATTAAGAATGGAAGCGAATAGATTGTGGAGTCCGAAATGATAAGATTATTGTGGACAGAAATTGATTTAGATGTAATTGCACAGAATATGCAAATTATACGAAAGATGGCAAAATCAAAAGAAGTGGCAGCTGTAATCAAAGCAGATGCTTATGGTCATGGTTCTGTAACTTTAGCTAAAACTTTATTGGAAAATGGTGCTGATAGATTGGCTGTAGCACGTTTAGATGAAGGGCTAGAACTTCGTCATCAAGGTATTATAGCTCCTATTTTTATCTTGGGTTATACAAATCCAGTGAGAGCTAGTGAAGCTATTGCTTATGGAATTGATGTATGTATCTTTGATTATGAACAGGCAAGACTTTTTTCTGAGGAAGCTGTAAAACAACAAAGTGAAGTGGTATTTCATATAGCTATAGATAGCGGTATGCAACGCATTGGCTATCAACCAACAAAAGAAGCTGTAGAAGAAATTGTAAAAATAAGCAAATTACCTAATGTAAAAATAGAAGGTATGTTCACTCATTTTTGTTTAGCCGATTGTGCAGATAAAACTTTTACACATACTCAATATAAACGTTTTAAATGGGTTTGTGATGAAGTGGCCAAAGCTGGAGTGAAGGCCAATGTACATCATTGTGCTAATAGTGCTACTATTATTGATTTACCAGAATATCATTATGATATGGTACGTGCTGGAGTGATATTATATGGCATGGCACCATCAGATGAAGTTGATATCAGCAATACTGGTTTAAAACCAGCTATGAGTTTTAAATGTGAAGTAACACATGTAAAAACTATACATGCTGGCGAAGGTGTAAGTTATGGTCATAAATTTATAGCTAAAGATACTCGCGTGATTGCCACTATACCTGTAGGTTATGCTGATGGCTATACTAGATTATTATCTGGAAAAGCAGAAGTATTGATACATGGTAAGCGTGCAAAAGTAGTAGGTAATATCTGCATGGACCAGTGCATGGTTGATGTTACAGATATCGAAAATGTACAAGTAGGCGATGAAGTAGTTCTCTTTGGTAAACAAGGTGATGAATGTATTTTAGCTGATGAATTGGCTGAAAAATTGGGAACTATAAATTATGAAATAACTTGCATGATTTCTCGTCGTGTACCTAGATTTTATATACAAAATAATAAGATGAAATTTTATAAATCATATTTAAGTGATTTAGCTATTAGTATGTATAATATTTAAAATTTATTTAAATAGATTTTAAATGATTATAAATATCTTTTAGGAAAGAAAGTGATTATTGATGGATAGTAGTGCTTATATAGCTATAGCTGTATTTGTCATTGCCTATATGTTGATTATTTCAGAGAAAATACATCGTACTATAGTGGCTTTGACAGGTGCTATGGTTATGATTATTATGGGCATATTATCACAAGACCAAGCAATCCATCACATTGATTTTAATACGATTGGTTTGCTTACTGGTATGATGATTATGGTTAATATTACCAGTGAAACAGGATTGTTTAATTATTTGGCTATTTGGGCAGCAAAAAAAGTAAAAGCCAACCCAGTGAAATTATTAGTAGCATTATCTGCACTTACAGCTGTTTGTTCTGCTTTTTTAGACAATGTAACTACTGTTTTATTGACAGTACCTGTAACTTTTAGTATTACAGCACAGCTAAAAATACCAGTACAGCCATTTTTGATTGCACAGATTATGTCTTCTAATATCGGTGGTACAGCAACACTTATCGGTGACCCACCAAATATTATGATCGGTAGTGCTGTTCCTGAAATGGATTTTATGGCATTTTTGACTAATTTAGGTGATATTTGTATAGTTATTTTTGCTATCACTATAGCCATAATAATTGCTATATATCATAAAAAATTGCATACTACAACTGCATTACAAGAACAAGTAATGGGAATGAATGAAAAAGAAGAATTAAAAGATACATTGTTATTGAAAAAATGTTTAACAGTGTTATTCTTGACTATCATTACTTTTATGTTCCATGCTCAACTTGGTTTAGAATCAGCAACAGTAGCTCTGGCAGGTGCATCTTTATTGATGTTAATCACTGTAAGTAGACGTGAAAAAAGAATTGCCAATATCTTAAGTCGTTTGGAATGGCTTGCTATTTTCTTCTTTGTTGGTTTGTTTATTTTAGTTGGCGGTTTAGTAGAAACTGGCGTTATCAAGGCTATGGCAGCAGAAGCTATAAAAATAACATCTGGAAATGTTACAGCTTCCACAATGCTTATCTTATGGCTCAGTGCTATTGCTTCAGCATTTATTGATAACATTCCTTTTGTAGCTACGCTTATTCCTATGATTAAGGAAATGGGCGCTATGGGTATGACTAATCTTGAACCACTTTGGTGGGCATTGTCTTTAGGTGCTTGTCTTGGTGGTAATGGTACACTTATTGGTGCAAGTGCCAATGTAGTAGTAGCAGGTATGGCAAGTGCTCATGGTGAAAAATTATCCTTTATCAGCTATTTGAAAATAGCTTTTCCACTCATGATTTTATCTATTATTGTAGCAAGTATATATGTATATATTAGATATCTATAATAGTTATATAATTTTAATGAAAAAGCCTAGAGATTAGAATGAACTGCACCCCAAAAGTTGGACACAAAACAACTTTTGGAGGTGCAGTTTTTTTATGACTAAATACTCAAATGAATTTAAAGTTAAAGCAATTAAAATGGTTTTAAAAGGAAATT
>NZ_FOCY01000018.1:9099-52799 GCF_900110235.1 Megamonas sp. Calf98-2
AAAAGGAAGGAAGACACTAGTTTTAGTAATTGCTAAATTAAGGAAAAAATATACTCTAAAAGCCCTATTAAACTATACAAAATTAGCTAAAAGCACATATTATGATGCATTAAAAAAATTATCTAGAGAAGATAAATATAAAGGATTAAAAACATTAATTCATAATATTTGTAATAAGGGTGCACATCAGAATTCTCTAGGCTTTTTTATTTAATCTTGAATTTTATGTTGTAATTTATTTTTTACAGCATCTTTGAAAGTAGAAAAGATTTCTTGTAGTCTTTCTGTGGAGATACCTGTTCCTTCAGAAATTTTAGCTAAACGCTGTTCATCAGTTAATTGACGATAATCGTCTAAATATTCATGACGTTCTTCTTTAGTCATATTAGCTAATTTATCTCTACCGGATTGCATATATTCATCGAGAATATCTACTTCTTGTTGAGTGATTTTGCCTTCAACTACTAATTGATTAGTGAATTTAGCGAGTCTTTCGGATAAATCATCACGATCTTTAGGTGCTTTAGGGTTTGGTTTAAATAAAATGCGTTTTAAAGTATCTACAGGGATAGTAGTGCTTTCGGAGATATCTGCTATATTAGCACGTAAGGAGAAATGTTCACGATTTTCTTGACGATATTCTCTAGCATCTCTGCGGTCTAATTTACGAGCTTTATCTTCATATTTTTGTCTGTCTTTATAAAAACTGATGATTTCTTTTTTCAATTTAGTAGCTTGATTAGTGGAAATAGTATTGCGTTCTAAGGCTTTATCTACAGACACAAAATCTTTTGCAGCATCTTTACGAGTAGATAGATACATCCAAGAATAATCACTTTCAAATTGTGTGCAATAATTTTGTACTTCTTCGTTGTGTACAAATGGTCTAGATGGAGGCGGTGGTAGTTGCGGAGGATTAGCTAAAGCTACACCACTTAATATAAATGTACTACAGCCAGCTAAAATAGCAGATGTAAGTTTTTTCTTTAAAGTAGCTTTCATGAGATACACACCCTTTCGGCTATTGATTTATATAAATATCGCATATTTTTTATTTGTACATTTAGTATATCATTGAAAAAAAATAATCATATTAAAATTTAATTAACTTTAGATTAAAAAAAAGAGCCTATATATAGGCTCTTTTCATATTTATATTTTATTTTACAACTAAAGCAGGACATGGAGCATGTTCTACTACATATTGGCTTACAGAGCCTAAAAGTACACCTTTTACAAGACCAAGTCCACGACTGCCAATTACTACTAAGTCAGCTTTGATTTCATCAGCAAAATCTGTGATAGTAACAGATGGAGAACCAGTTTCTGAAGTTGTAATTACATTGATTTTTTCAGGAACTTTATTAGCAGCTTTCTCTAGTATTTCATTACCAGCTTTTGTTACTGCTTCTAAGATTGCATCAGAGAGGCAAGCATTGATTGCTAGTTGGTTGATATTTGCTACATAAAGAATGTGAATATCTGAATTATATACTTCGGCAATTTTAATAGCTTCTTCAATAGCTCTATCAGAAGTTTCAGAGCCATCTACTGGTACTAAAATACGTTTAATATCTGTCATAAGGAATCCCTCCAAAGATTATTTTACAATGATTACAGGACAAGTTGATTTTTCAAGAATTTGGCGACTTGTACTACCATTTAAAATACTGCTAAATAAATTCAATTTACGACAACCCATGATGATTAAATCTGTATTATGAGCTTTGGTAAATTCTAAAATTTTTGAAGCAGGTTGTCCACTTAAATGATGTGTGCTGATATCAATATTTGCAGGCAATAAATCTTTTGCCCTAAGAAAAACACTTTCAGCATAACGAGAAACTGAACCAGTCAACGGAGTGGCTAACCAAGAAGAATATGTTGATTTATCATCAGTTTCTGTGGAAAAGTATGTAACTAATAATAAACAAATCTGTACTTGGTATATTTTTGCTAAATCTGAAGCTAAAGATAAAGCTTTGAATGATTCTGCTGTGCCATTTATAGGAACGACAATTTGTTGTATATTTGGCATATATTACCACCTAATTCTTGAACTATTTGTATGTATATTTTATTTCGCTAAAAAAAGTGAAAATCCCTTTAATTTTGTAAAATTTTTCTAAAAATAAAATTTTCTCTGCCTGATAAAGCTCAATTGTGATTTTGACGTCTAGTTTGAAAGAATTTTTTTACTAGTAAAGAGCATTCATCTTCGAGTACGCCAGCTCGTATCTGTGTTTGATGATTTAGCCAATGATTATTTACGATATTAAATACAGATTCACAACCACCAGCGCGCCAATCAGTAGCACCGTAGACTAATCGCTTTAATCTACTAGAAAAGATAGCGCCAGCACACATAGGGCATGGCTCAACTGTTACATATAAAGTTAAATCAGAAAGTCGCCAATTTTGAAGTTTAGTGCAGGCTTTGCGAATAGCTACAATTTCTGCATGAGCAGTGGCATCAAATGTTTTTTCGCGAAGATTATGACCGCGAGAGATGATATTGCCTTTATCATCACAGATTATAGCTCCTATAGGAATTTCACCGATAGCAAAAGCTTTTTTAGCTTCAATGAGCGCTTCTTTCATACCTTCAATATCATTTTTTATCTGTAAACGTTCCATGATATCACCACATTTATATTTGTATTTTAATATTGTCTATACTATAATAAATAAGCTATAGTCTTGGCAAGAACAACTGACAATTAATTTGCAGTTGATTTTTGAGGAATGTTTTTGTCTGCAAATAGCAATAAACCTTGATTTTTAGGTTATTGACTTAGGCGAAAGAGTGGAGGCTTATAATGAACTGGTATCTTATGGTAATTGCCCTTTATGCTGTGTTATTAATCGCTGTTGGTGTGATAATATCACGAAAAGTAAAAGGAGCAGATGATTTCTTTGTTGGTGGACGTAAAATGGCACCATTTTTATTATTCATCACTTTGGTAGCACCAAATATCGGTGCAGGCTCAACCGTTGGCGTAGCAGGTATGGGCTTTACTTCAGGTATCTCTGCTGCATGGTGGATTATCGCTTCAGCTGTAGGTACATTTATTTTGGCATTTGTTATTGGTCCTAAAATTTGGGAAATAGCCAAAAATCGTGGTTTTTATACTTTAGGTGATTATTTAGAATATCGCTATAATCGTTATTTTAGAGGTCTTATATCATTGATGATGGCGATTGGCACTTTAGCTATTTTTGCTGGTCAATTGATGGGTATTGCTTGGATATTATCTGTAGTAGCAGAGATTGATAAAACTACAGGTGTTTTAATCGCTTCAGTTGTAGTTGTTTTATATTTTTGTGCAGGTGGATTTTTATCAGCTGTTTACGCAAATTTAATTGAAGCTGGAGTAAAATTAGTCGGTTTTATCGTAGCCGTGCCACTTGTATTATCTTTTGTCGGTGGTCTTGATGGCTTGCAGGCAAAAGTAGTGGCTAATATGGCTGATGTAGCAAAATCAACAGCTTATTTTAGTTTTGATGGCTTAGGTAATACTGTAATTATGGGCTTTTTCTTGATGTTGATGCCATCATTTTTCCTATCTCCAGCGCTTATCGGCAAAGTGTATAGTGCAAGAGATAAAAATACAGTACGCATTAGTACGTTTGCTTGTGGTTTAGTCATGTTATTATTTTCTATCATTCCTGTTACTTTAGGTATGGCAGCTTATGCTATTGCCCCAGATTTACCACAGCAGGATTTAGCACTTCCTTATGTAATGAAAGAATGTATGCCATTTTGGGCTTCAGCTTTAGCTTTAGCAGCTATTTTCTCGGCGGAAATCAGTGCAGCAGATGCAGTTTTATATATGATAACAACATCTTTTACAAAGGATTTATATAAATCTTTTATCAATCCTAATGTTTCTGATGAAAGCTTAATCAAAGGCAGTAGATTTGTAACTGTAATGGCAGGTATTATCGGTATTGGTCTTGCGATTGTTTTACCAAATGTAATTTCAGCATTATCTATTTTCTATTCCTTGATGTCTGTATCCATTACAGCACCATTATTATTCGGTTTATTTACAAAACGCAGTAGTGCGTCAGCTGCTATAATTTCTACAATAGTGGGGATTATAGTTACTGTAGGATTAGATTTATTTAATGGTAATAAAGGCATTTGGATTTTAAATGCTCAATCTACAGCTATTATGTTGACGTTAATAATTATGTTTATCATGATGTTTGTAAGTCCAAATAAAAAAGTACCAAATAAATAATAAAAAGAGCGACTTTAATTTTTAAATTAAAGTCGCTCTTTTTGTTAGAGAAAATTATCGGTAGATTTTACTAGATTGATTTTATATTTGTTGGCTAAAATATTATATCTAGTTTCACTGTATTGCTCGAAGCCTTGAATATCATTCATGCAATCAGTGAGTACGTATATTTTGCGTGTTATCTCTAATTTATCGAAATAATATTCGCAGATTTGGCGGATACTTTCAAGTACGCAATGAGATTTTGCTTCACCTGCGATAATAATTTTATCAAAGGAAGCAATCTCAGTGAGTAAATCTGTATTTGTATCATCATGCATGGAGTATTCAGGTTTGATGATACCATACATTTCAGAAAGTGGATATTGCCCTTTATTGATTTTTGTTAAAGGAATATTTTGAGCTAAGGAAATAAAGTGAATAATATTATTAAATTGACTCTCTAAAGTAGCACCTACAGTACCGTTGATACAATGGTAAGGCCAAATACATAATTGTTTATCAGCTTTTTCTAAATGACGAACATAATTTTTACTAAGTGCAGGGTCAACAGTAGCTCTCCATTTACCTTCTGTTAAATCAGAAGCTTTGATAATGGTATAAGGAGCAGGGTGATTGCCTTCAATATCTACCCACCAGCAAGGGTGAAAGATTTGTTTTACTTCATGAGTATCTAGTGAAACAATGATTTTAGATAATTTATCCATATGTTTATAGAGAAATTGACTTAAGCGAATTACATCTTGCTTCGCTCCTGCAACACCTAAAGCTCCATTATCCATAAAATCTGTTTGGATATCAATTCCCAAAAAGAGAATTTTCGGTTTGTTTTCTTCTGTTTGGGCTGTTGGTGCTTGCCCAGCCCATTTGAGAATTTGATTTAAAGGCAAAGGATTGATTAATTGACCGACCGAGTCTTTATCGAAGATATGGTAAAATGGTACTGACAAAAAAATCACCTCTTTTATATTTTATAAAGCAAAAGCTCAGGAAATCCTGAGCTTTTATTTTGTCTATACTTCTTATGATTTACCAGTGATATTTTTCACCACGGCTGATTTTGAAAGCACGATAGATTTGTTCTACGAGTAGAAGTCTTATCATTTGATGTGTAAATGTCATTCGTGAAAAAGAAATACGTTCATCAGCACGTTTGCGGACTTCTTCAGATAAACCAAAAGCTCCTCCGATTAAAAAGGTTATATGGCTTTGTCCAGATAAAGTAAGTTTATCAATTTTGGCAGATAGTTCTTCTGAGGAAATATCTTTACCAAAAACATCAAGTACAATTAAATAACTATTTGCTGGAACTTTCTTTAAGAGTCTTTCACCTTCAGCTGTTAATGTAGCTTTTTTCTCAGATGGTGAAGGATTATCTTTCATTTTTTCTTCATTGATTTCAATGAATTCTAATTGTGTAAAAGGTTTTAAGCGTTTTACAAATTCATTGATACCATCGCGTAAATATTTTTCTTTAATTTTACCTGAAGCTACAATTGATATTTTCATGATTAATTATTTGTTGGCATTTCAGCTAGAGTAGCTGTAACATCGCCAACTTGTCCATTTCTTGAGATTGTGATTGTGATATTATCGCCGACTTTATGTTCAGCTATGATACTGCGTAAATCAGCTACAGTATTAGTGTCTTTACCGTCGATTTTTAAGATTAAATCACGTTGTCTAATACCAGCTTGGTCAGCAGGACTGCCGAGTTCAAGTTGCATTACAATGACGCCAGCATCGACATTTAATTTATAACCAGCTTGAGCTGCAGTTTGTTTATCAAGAACACCCACGCCAAGATATGGGTAAGTTACATGACCTTTATTGATTAATTCATCAATGATTGGTTTAGCAGTATTGATAGGAATAGCAAAACCGATACCTTCAACGCCAGTAGCAGCAAGTTTGGCACTATTGATACCAATTACTTGACCATCAGCATTTACAAGTGCACCGCCAGAGTTGCCAGGATTGATAGCTGCATCAGTTTGTAAAAGTTTTAGACGATTATCGCCGATAGTTAAAGTGCGGTTTAATGCACTGATTACGCCAGCAGTTACACTACCCTGAAATTCTAGACCTAAAGGATTGCCGATAGCAATGGCAGGTTCACCGACCATGATATCATCGGAATTACCGAATTCAGCAGTTGGTAAATCAGTAGCATCTACTTTGATTACTGCTAAATCAGAATATGGGTCAGTGCCAACGAGCGTAGCAGGAAGTGTTCTGCCATCAGCGAGAGCTACAGTGATATCTTTAGCACCTTCAATTACATGGTTATTAGTTACGATATAACCATCACTTCTGAAAATAACGCCAGAACCAGTACCTTTATCAATTTCAACTTGACGATTGAACCAATCGCGAGCGACTGCTTTATTAGTGATACCAACAACAGCAGGACCTACTTTTTTAGCTGCTTGCACTATTGGTGTATTGCGCGCATCGGAAATAGGTGCAGTGGATTTTTCACTAGAAGCGGAAGATGCTGCAGCAGAAGATGAAGATACAGCACTTTGTTCATTATTAGTACAACCGCCAAGAAAAATACTCATAGTGATAAGGCAAATGCCTAAGATGGAAAGTGGAGAACGCATAGAAAAACCTCCTTAAAATAATTATCTATTTAAAATATAGATAGAATATTAAATTTAATTTTTTATATTTAACATTCTATCAGGTGATGCCACATGTAAAGAAATATCCGTTAAATTATTTTCTTGAAAAATTTGCTTGATTGTATTTAAAGCAATATCAGGCGAATTATTTTGTTCACTGAGATGAGCCAAAATTATCTGTTGAGGTTTAGCTTGAAGTCTGTTGATAGCAAAACCTGCATCAATATTAGATAAATGACCTTTAGTGCTTAAAATACGTTTTTTCAATGACCATGGATATTGACCATTTTGCAATAATTTTAAATCATGATTAGCTTCCAATACTAAAATATCAGAATTCTCTAAAGCAGATTGCACTGTTTCACTTACAAAACCTAAATCAGTAGCTAGAGTTATTTTTTCAGTGAATTTCTTTGTTTTAGCATCATCTTTATACTTAGATATAGTGTAACCTACAGGGTCGATTGCATCATGAGAAATATTGAATATTTTTATAGCTAGATTGCCGATATCAATATTATTAGTTGTAAGTGCTTGGCAATTTTTAAAATTTATATCTGTAAATTTTTGAGTAATAGCTATTTGTTTTAATGTAGCAGTTTTGCTATAAATGGGCACATTATAATTTTTAGTCAATGTCTTTAAACCACGGATATGGTCGAGATGCTCATGCGTTATAAAAATAGCATCTAAGTCTTCAATATTTAAATGGAGTTGTGCTAAAGCTTGTTTCAATTTACGGGTGCTAATACCCATATCAATCAAAATAGCATTATTATCATCATAGATTAAAGTACAATTGCCACGGCTACCACTAGCTAAGACAGATATGTTCATAAAATAAAAAACCTCATTTCTGATTTTTATTGATTATATGTGTATATAGCCTTAGCCAGTAATATGATTAGTATATTACTAGGATAAGAAAAATACAATATAAAAAGCCACAGAAAACTGTGGCTTTAGATTAAATTTTAATTAAAATTAATTGAATTAATGAACTAACTAACTTTAGCTTTGCTATTTAATTTAGCTTTACATTCTGCGCAAGTGCCATAGAAGTAAAATTGATGACGATGAACATCATAAGAAGATTGACTAGCAACTTCTTCTACACATTTAGCAAAATCGATCATGATATCATCAACTCTGCTACATTCAGTACAGCAGATATGAGCATGAGAGCTAGTGTTTGCGTCATAACGGAAAGAATCTTCACCGACATTTAAGATATTGATTAATCCGATTTCGTGTAAAATATCAACAGTTTTGTAAATAGTAGCCAAACTCATTGTAGGGTAATAAGGTTGCAATTTATTAAATATCATTTCAGCATTAGGATGTGCTTTAGTGTTACATAATGCGTTATAGATTGCCAAACGTTGTGGCGTTACTTTGAAACCTTTTTTTCTTAAGAGCTCAGTCACTTTTTTATTATCTAACATGGCTGTATCGCCCCTTCCAAAAATAGTTATTAATAATAATTGTTATTAAAATAGAAAAATTATCCAAAAACTATAATTTTATTCTAAAAGAAAAATAAATCCTTGTCAATAGTAAAGGGTGCTATATATAAGCTTTAAGAAGATTTTTTATAAAAATTATTAAATAGTTAAATAAAATTATAGGGTAGAAATAATTATATAATATATGAAAACTGTCTCTTTTAAAATTTTTGGTAGATATGATATAATTTAGAAATAATGTAGATTTGTAATAAATTTTATTAATAAAATTTATTGATTAGCTAATATTTTAATTTGGAGATTGTTAGGAGTGTGATATATTTGCACATGAGTTTTACTATAATGATGGCTTTAGTAATGGCTGTTATCGCTTGTAGTAGTATTTTATTAGCAAAGGAATATATTTCCGCTAATGTTTATAAATCCGCGAGAAAAAAATTAATCATTATTAATTTAGTAGCTATTGTGGGTTTTGCAGTATTATATCCTAAAATATTAGATTTTGAATATACTTCAATTCTCATAAAATTAGTTGTAATGTGGTATGTATTGCAAGTCTTTTTATCCATTATAGCTTTATTGGTGAAGATTTTCCGCTTAATTTATGAAAAAACAAGTGGCACTAAAGTTGATGAAAGCAGACGTAGATTTTTACATGGCGTTGTTTGGGTGCCTGCTATTTCAGCTACTTTATATGGTGGTTTATACGAAAGCCGTAATATAGAATTTGTAGAACAAGATATAGATTGTAGTGCATTTCCTAAATTAAATGGCTTGAAAATAGCTCATTTAACGGATGTACATTTGGGAAATTTCTTCTCAGTTAGACAGTTTTATGAGATTTTAAATGAAATAGCACATAAAGCTCCAGATATGCTCGTCATCACGGGTGATGTTTTTGATAGTGGCAAGATAAATGATGAAGCTATCAAGATATTAAATGCTTTTACACCGTATTTTCCTTTTGGCGTTTATTTTTGCTGGGGTAATCATGAACATATACGTGGTATAGAACATCTACAAGAAGCTTTAAGTAAGACAAATATCAAAATCTTAAATAATCAGTCCGTAAAGATTTTAAGTGGAGATAAACCTTTATATCTTTTAGGCGTGGATTATGTAGATGAAAGAGGCGGACAAGAGTCTGCTAATATGCGAGAACAGTATTTACAAAAAGCTTTAAAAGATGTACCAGAAGATGCTTATAAGATATTGCTTGCTCATCATTCTATTTTTATAGATGAAGCTTTTAAACATAATATAAATTTGACTTTAACAGGTCATACACATGGAGGACAATTTGCTTTTTTAGGTATACCTATTATTCCTATGTTTAAGTACATGCGTGGAAGATTTGAGCAGAATAACTCCATTGGTTATGTAAGCAATGGTGCAGGCAGTTGGTTCCCTTATCGCATTGGTTGCCCACCAGAAGTTACTTTCTTTAATTTTAAAGCTTAAAAAATATCATATTGTATTTTGAAATTTTGAAGATTTTGGGGTGATATGATGAACGATATAGCAAAAATGCAAGACCTTTGGCAAGAAATGAGTTCATGGATGACAACATATATGAAATCTTTTTATTCGCCAGAAGCAGCAAAGACAGCAAAATCTCATTTGGAGATAAAATCGGCCAAAACGATATTTTTTGACGATGCTCAAATCGTAGATGGCATAATATTAAAAGAAAAACATACATGGAAAGTAGTAAAAAACTGCGAAAATTTGGCTAAGCATTTGAATTTAAATGAACATGATAGTTTGTTAGCTAAAATGATAGGTTTATTCCATGATGTAGGTCGCTTTTATCAGTTCACAGTATATCGCACCTTTAATGATGCCTTATCTGAAAATCATGCTAAATTAGGTCTAAAAGTTATAAAGGATTTACCTTTTATGACTAAATTAGATAAAGAAGATTTAGCGACTTTAAAATTTGCCATAGGTAATCATAATGCTAAAGAAATAGCGCCTACAGAAAATCAAAGGCATTTAGCTTTTGCTAAATTAATTCGCGATGCTGATAAAATAGATATTTATCGCGTATTAAAACCATTTTTAGGACCTACAGATGGTACAGGTTGTAGCCCTGATTTTGTGGATTTATTTGTAGCAGGCAAGCAATGTGATTACACAAAAATGAGAACACAAGATGATAGAAAACTTGTGCGTTTGATGTGGGTATATGATGTATATTTTGCATGGTCATTACAGCAGATTGTAGAACAAAATTATATTGAAGATATAATCAACAATCTAGTTCAAGATGAAAAAATGATGCAAGGTATTACTCGTTTGCGCAATTATATCCAAGAAAAACTACAAACGAAAGATATTTGGCAAGGTTAAAGCTGACAAATAATAGTTTATCATGATATCATATAAGATAAACTATAATTTGATAAAAGAAGGGGAAAAAATAATGGCAGAATTAATGGCTTCTAATTTTGTGCATAATGCTATTGATGAAGATTTAAAAGAAGGTAAATATACTGAAGGAATACATACACGTTTTCCTCCAGAACCAAATGGATATTTACATATTGGACATGCAAAATCCATATGCTTAAATTTCGGTACAGCTCAAAAATATAATGGTCTTTGTAACCTTCGTTTTGACGATACTAATCCAGTAAAAGAAGATGTAGAATATGTAGATTCTATTCAAGAAGATGTAAAATGGTTAGGTTTTACATGGAAGGATAGAAAATATTACGCTTCTGATTATTTTGAAAAACTCTATGATTATGCAGTAGAGTTAATCAAGAGAGGTAAAGCTTATGTAGATGATTTAACTGCTGATGAAATCCGCGAATATCGTGGTAATTTGACTGAAGCTGGTAAAGAATCTCCATATCGCAATCGTAGTGTAGAAGAAAACTTAGATTTATTTACACGCATGAAAAATGGTGAATTCGCTGATGGCGAAAAAGTTTTACGTGCAAAAATCGATATGGCTTCACCTAATATTACTATGCGTGACCCAGTTATCTATCGTATAGCGCATATTTCTCATCATCGTACAGGTGATGCATGGTGCATTTATCCAATGTATGACTTTGCTCATCCATTATCTGATGCTATCGAAGGTATTACACATTCCATCTGTACTTTAGAATTTGAAGATCATCGTCCACTTTACGATTGGCTTTTAGACAGTCTTGGTTTTGACGTAAATACACGTCCACGTCAGATTGAGTTTGCTCGTTTGAATATCACAAAAATGGTTATGAGTAAACGTAAACTTCGCCAATTAGTAGAAGGTGGTTATGTATCTGGCTGGGACGACCCACGTATGCCGACTATCTCTGGTCTTCGTCGTCGTGGTTATACAGCAGCAGCAATTCGCGATTTTTGTGAACGCATTGGCGTAGCTAAGGCAAATAGCTTAGTAGATGTAGCAATGCTTGAACATTGTGTGCGTGAAGATTTAAATGCTCATGCAAACCGTATCATGGCAGTGCTTGACCCTATCAAAGTTGTAATCACAAATTATCCAGAAGATAAAACAGAAATGCTTGCTTGTGAAAACTTACCAAATACAGATGCTAAACATTATATGCCATTTAGCCGTGAAATTTATATTGAACGTGAAGACTTCATGGAAGAAGCACCAAAGAAATTCTTCCGCTTAAAACCAGAAGGCGAAGTTCGTTTGAAAAGTGCTTATATCATTAAATGTGAAGAAGTTATAAAAGACGAACAAGGAAATATCGTAGAACTTCATTGTTCATATGACCCAGATTCCAAAACTGGTGGTAAAACAGCAGGACGTAAAATCAAAGGTACTATTCATTGGGTAAATGCTTCTACAGCTTTAGATGCACAAGTTCGCCTTTATGATTATTTATTAAATGATGAAGAAGGAGCAGTAAATGGAGATTTCATCGCTTCTTTAAATCCAAACTCTTTAGTAGTATTAGATAATTGTAAAGTAGAACCAAGTGTAAAATGGGCAGCACCTGGTACAAAATTCCAGTTCTTACGTCAAGGTTATTTCTGCGTAGATAAAGATAGCACAATGGATAATTTAGTATTCAATCGTGTAGTAGGTCTTCGTGATACATGGTCCAAAGTTGCTAAAAAAGGATAATTATAATTAATTATAGATAGAGATAATAAAAAAGGGGAAAATAAAAAAATAAAGTGAGGTTTATTCATGGATTCAACAGCTTGGATTGCACTTGCCATTTTCATGGTAGTGTACGTGTTCATCGTTTCGGAGAAAATTCACCGAACTGTAATTGCCCTAACTGGTGCAATGCTCATGATTGTATGTGGTATTTTAACTCAGGAGATGGCTATTCACCATATCGACTTTAATACTATCGGTCTTTTAGCTGGTATGATGGTAGTTGTAAATATCACAGGTGAAACTGGTTTATTTAATTATCTAGCAGTTTGGTCAGCTAAAAAAGTAAAAGCAGAGCCACTAAAATTATTAGTAGCATTATCTTTTTTAACTGCAATCTGTTCTGCATTCTTAGATAACGTAACAACAGTATTATTGACAGTGCCACTTACTTTCAGTATTACAAGACAGTTAAATGTACCAGTAAAACCATTCTTAGTAGCACAAATTTTGGCTTCTAATATCGGTGGTACATCAACACTTATCGGTGACCCACCAAACATCATGATTGGTAGTGCCGTACCAGAAATGGACTTTATGGCATTTCTTACAAACTTATCTGGTGTATGTATAGTTACTTTTATTGTTACAATTGCAATATTATTATTCCTCTATCGTAAACAATTAGTTACAACAGATGAATTAAGAGCAAAAGTAATGGCTATGGACGAACGCCAAGAAATCAAAGATTCTACATTGCTTAAAAAATGTTTAGTAGTATTAGCTATGATCATCGTTACATTCACAATGCATGCTCAATTGCATTTAGAATCTGCAACAGTAGCACTCACAGGTGCATGTATTTTGATGCTCATCAGTATGGCTAGATATGAAAAGAAAATTGCCAATGTATTAAGTCATATAGAATGGTTAGCAATCTTCTTCTTTGCAGGCTTATTCATCTTAGTAGGTGGATTAGTAGAAACAGGCGTAATCAAATTATTAGCAGAAAAAGTATTAGAGATAACAGCAGGAGATTTAACAAGTACGACAATGCTTATCTTATGGCTAAGTGCGATAGCTTCTGCATTTATTGATAATATACCATTCGTAGCAACTCTCATACCGATGATCAAAGACATGGGAGCAATGGGAATGACAAATCTAGAACCATTATGGTGGGCATTATCATTAGGCGCATGTCTTGGTGGAAATGGAACACTAATAGGTGCAAGTGCTAACGTAGTAGTAGCAAGTATGGCAGCAATCCATGGAGAAAAAATCTCCTTTGCTAAATACTTTATGGTAGCTTTCCCAATTATGATTTTATCTATTATTATAAGTAGCATTTACTTATATTTATTCTATCTATAATTTAACAAAAATATTAAAATAAAAAGCCCTTTACTAAGTTATTATCATTTAACATAGTAAAGGGCTTTTTATGTTCATAAATCTTTATTTACTTTTCTTTGGTGGGCAAAGAAAAGTAACAAAAGAATACCCACCGCAGATAAAATTTTAGTTTTGAAAATAATTATCACTTCATACAACGCTTAGAAACTCGCTTCGCTCAAACATTCAGACTAAAAACGTATTCAGCGATAATTATTTTCAATAACCTTAGGTTACCACTAAAATTTTATAATGCGGAAAAATATAATACCAAATATTTCCCGCATTTTAGTATTTTTTACGGTAGCCATAGGCTATTGGTAAAGATAAAAATAGGACTACGGTGTTAGTTCTACTGTTTGAGCGAAGCGAGTTTAGAACGTTGTTGACATATTTTTATCTTTGCCAAAGTAAAAAGTGCGTGAGCGGGTGGTTTCTTTGGTTCGTTTCTTTGCCATCAAAGAAATGAACATCTCTATGACATCAAAGAAATGAACATTTATTTAAATATTGCTATGTTTTACAGAATCAAAGATATCTGTGATTTCTTTAGATGGTGCTTTATCAAGTTTGCTACCGATAATGATAGCTAAAGAGGATAAGATAAAGCCTGGAACGATTTCATAGAGTTGTAAGATTGGATATACAGTTGCGATATCTAATAAGGTGATTTGTTTCCAAACAAGAACAGTGATACCGCCGACAATCATACCTGCTAAGATACCATTTCTTGTAGTGCGACGCCAGAAGAGAGAGAATAATAAAGCAGGGCCGAAAGTAGCACCAAAACCTGCCCAAGCGTAAGCAACGATATTTAAAATGGAGTTATTGGGGTCAAGACCAAGAGCGATAGCTATCAAGGCGATACCGATTACAGATAAACGAGTAACAAGTACTAATTCACGAGGATTGATATCTTTATGAATGAATTGTTTATATAAGTCTTGAGCTACAGCAGAAGCACCTACTAATAATTGAGCGGAAGCTGTGCTCATGATAGCTGCAAGTACAGCGGAAAGTACGATACCAGCCCAGAATGGACTAAATAAATGGTCAGTCATAACGAGGAATACTGTTTCAGAATTAGTGCCATTGAGTGGTGTAGTCAAATAAACACTACCAACCATACCTACACATACAGCAGCAGTAAGAGAGATTACTACCCAAGTCATAGCAATGCGAGTAGCTTTTTTCAATTCACTAGAAGAAGTGATAGCCATGAAACGCACTAAGATATGAGGCTGACCAAAATAACCAAGACCCCAAGCAAGTAGAGAAATCAATTCTAATACTGTAGTATAAGAACCATCTGGTTTTGTGAATGGATTGAAAAATTCTGGATTAGTGATGCTGATAGCAGTATATGTATCACCAAATCCCCCTAATGTGAAAGCTGCAGCAATAGGGACGATTAAGATAGCGAAGAACATCATTACGCCTTGGATAAAGTCAGTCCAACAAACGGCTAAAAATCCCCCTACAAAGGTATAAAAGACGATAACGAAAGCACCAAGACAAAGAGCATATTCATAAGGAATGCCAAAAATAGTGTTAAATAATTTACCGCCAGCTACAAATCCAGAAGAAGTGTAGATGATGAAGAAGATTAAAATAAAGATTGCCATGACAACACGAATTAAAGGGCTTTTATCGTGATAGCGATTTTGCAAGAAATCTGGCAAAGTAAGAGAGTTATTGGCAAGTTCTGTATATTTGCGTAATCGGCGAGCGATAAACTGCCAATTTGCCCATGTACCAAGTGCAAGTCCTACGGCAATCCAGCCAGCATTTAGACCAGCCAGATAAGCAAATCCAGGAAGGCCCATGAGCATCCAACCACTCATATCAGAAGCTTCGGCACTCATGGAAGTTACCCAAGCACCAAGTTTTCTGCCACCTAAGATGTAATCGGACATATTATGAGTGCGATAATAAAAATAAACACCGATTGCCATCATGAATAGCAAATAAAGTAAAAAAGCGACGATAATAGATATATTATCAGACATAAGATACCTCCTATTTAATTTTGATGTTTAATTATATGGTTAATATTGTATCATGATAAGCAAAATATGTACATATGTAAATGTGTATACTACAAATAATACAAATATACTATAAATAAGAAAAATATTGCAATAAATATAAGGGAGATTTACTTTGTGGATTGTATACAAAATTTTTTTGTATTTTTAATTGACAAATATAATGTCCAGTCATATAATAAAAAACATCAACGGTGATGTACATCAGAATTAAATAAAAAATTGTTGATATTATCTTGTAATTTAATAGCAAAATAAGACAAAGACGTCTTGTTAAAAGATATACAAAGCAGTATATCCTTTGACAAGGCGTTTTTTATTTTAGCAATTATTATATATTTTTGGCTTATTTTGTGATGAAGAAAGGGTGTAATTTATGAAAAAATTAGCGTCTATATTATCTATGACTGCTATGTTCATAGCGATGATGGCATCTGTGGCTTTCGCCGCTGACGATACTACAGCAGCAATAGATACAGGTGATACAGCATGGGTTTTAATCAGTGCAGCACTTGTATTTATCATGACACCAGGTCTTGCATTTTTCTATGGTGGTATGGTAAGAAGTAAAAACGTATTGAGTACCATAATGCACAGTTTCTTCATTGTAGCGATGATTTCTGTGGAATGGGTTCTTATTGGTTATGCAATGACTTTTGGCAGTGATATTGGTGGTTTTATTGGTAGCTTAGACAAAGTTGGTTTGACTGGTGTGGGCATGCAGGTAATGGCAAATGGTACAATTCCTGAACTTGCTTTTGTAGCCTTTCAGTGTATGTTTGCTATTATTACACCTGCACTTATTACTGGTGCTTTCGCAGAAAGAATGAAATTTGGTGCTTTTGTAGTATTCATCTTATTATGGGCAATCTTAATCTATAACCCTATGGCTCATTGGGTATGGGGTGGTGGCTTCTTAGCTAAACTCGGTGCCTTAGATTTTGCAGGGGGATTAGTAATTCATATTTTATCTGGTGTATCTGGTCTTACAGTATGTATTTTACTTGGCAAACGCCATGGTTATGGCAAAGTTCCAATGCTTCCACATCATTTACCAATGACTGTACTTGGTGCAGCACTTTTATGGTTTGGTTGGTTCGGATTCAATGCAGGTTCTGCTCTCGGTGCTAATGCACTTGCTGCAAATGCTTTTGTTACTACACAGGCAGCAGCAGCTATGGCGACTGTATCTTGGGTAGCATGTGAATGGATGCATCATGGCAAACCTACTATCTTAGGTGCAGCTTCTGGTTGTGTTGCAGGTCTTGTAGCCATCACTCCAGCAGCAGGTTTTGTTGCTCCACTTCCAGCTGTATTTATCGGCTTAATCGGTGGTATTGTTTGTTACTTTGCAGTAGCAGTTGTTAAAGAAAAATTCGGTTATGATGATTCCTTAGATGCTTTCGGTGTTCATGGTATCGGTGGTACATGGGGGGCTGTAGCTACAGGTTTATGGTGTTCTACAGAAATAAATCCAGCTGGTGCAGATGGTTTATTCTATGGTAGTGCAGATACTTTAATCGCTCAGTTGATTTCTATAGTAGTAGCTTATGTACTTGCTATTGTAGGTTCTTATATCTTATTTAAAGTTGTTAGTTGCTTTATGCAGGTTCGTGCAAGTGAAAATGAAGAAGTTTCTGGTATTGATATCTGTGAACATGGTGAACGAGCATACAATCAATCTATTATGAGCGCCAATACATTGCTTTCCAGTAATGCAGAAGCTTTTGCTAGTGAAAATTTTACAAAACCTGTTGATTTAAAATAATAAAATTAAAATTTAAAAATTTTAGTGGTATTATTATAAGAAAAAGAATTTATAAATTTTCATTAGTAAGGGGTAGATTTTATGCGCAAAATAACGAAAATAGAAATTATAACTCGTGCTAGTAAATTAGAAGAATTAAAAGAAGCTTTGAATAAAATCGGTGTTCAGGGCATGACTGTAAGTCAAGTATACGGCTGTGGCTTACAAAAAGGTCATACTGAAGTATATCGTGGCAAACAATATAGCGTAAATCTTGTACCAAAAGTAAAGATTGAGACAATTGTTTGTGCAGTTCCTGTAGAATTAGTTTTAGAAACAGCACGCAAAGCTTTGCAGACAGGTCATATTGGTGATGGTAAAATCTTTGTTTATGATGTAGAGAATGCTATGCGTATTCGCACAGGAACAATGGGTGATAAAGCTATCACAGATGATGAAGCATGATTAATTTCCTTCATTATAATAAGCGTAGTCAATTTGACTATATAGTATAATGAAAGAAATATCTTTATACACAAACAAGAAATATCTCTATAGATAAATAGAGATATTTCTTGGATATTTTTTAGCTTATTAAATAACTTATAAATGAATATACGAAAGAGAAGTTAGGCATTGCCTAACTTCTTTTTTTTATCTTGTATAAAGTTAAAATAAATATATTTTATGCTATAATATAATATATTATCAAAATCGAGGTGTAGCTTATGTCTTTAACTGATAAAGAAATTATGGATGGCGTATTAGCTGAATTTAGCAATTTAGCAGCTATTCCACGTAAATCAAATCATGAAGAAGCAGTAAGTAATTTTTTGAAAGAACGTGCTTTATCTTTTGGTTGCAAAGTAGTTCAAGATGAAAAATTTAATTTAATCATTGATAAAGATGCAGCAAAAGGCTGTGAAGCTTGGCCACGTGTAATCATTCAAGGTCATATGGATATGGTATGCGTAGCAGCTGAAGGTGTGCAATATGATCCACTTACAAGCCCTATTAAAATTATCAATGATGGTGAATTTTTACGTGCTGATGGTACTAGTCTTGGTGCTGATGATGGTATCGGTGTAGCAGCAGCTATGTATTTATTACAACAAGATTTTAATCATGGTCCTATTCGTGCTATTTTCACTGTAGATGAAGAACAGGGTATGACTGGGGCAAAAGCATTAGATGCTAAATATTTATTAGATGCAAAATATCTTATAAACTGTGATTCTGAAGCTTTTGATATGCTCACTTTATCTAGTGCAGGCAGTGTAAATGTTGATGCAGAACGTCGCATTACATGGCATAAACCAGAACATCGTTCTGCTTATAAATTTGTAGTCAAAGATTTACATGGTGGTCATTCTGGTGAAGCTATTAATTGTGGTTATGCTAATGCTGTAAAAATTATTGCTCAAGCAATTAATAGCATTATGAAAAAAACAGAAATTGAACTTGCAAGTATCAGCAGTTTAAAAGCAAGAAATGTAATTCCATCAGAAGCTGAATTTGTATTCACTTCCCCACTTTCCAATGTGAAGGTATTTGATGTAGTAGTAGCTGAAATCACAGATTATTTAAAAGCTGCTTATGGCAATGTAGAAAAGAATTTCACAGTTACTTGTGTTCCTTGTGAGCTTCCAGAACGTGTAATGTCTGAAGAAGATGCAAGCAGTATTGTGGACTTCATTAATTTGAGCATGACTGGCGTGCTCAAGATGTCTCAAGTTGAAGAAGGCTTAGTAGAATTATCTGCAAATATCGGTCCTGTTGTTACTAAAGAAAATGCAGTGGAAATATCTGTATTCCCAAGAAGTGCTGTAGATGCATTGACTAGAGAAATTGCAAATATTTATATTCAATTAGGTAAACGCTGTGGTATTCGCGTTGTAAGTGGAGAACCTGCTCCTGGTTGGCCTGCAAATTCAGATAGCCAATTAAAACATGTAGTATTAGAAACTTTCAAAGAACAAAATGGTTTTGATATGAAAGCAAAATCCATTCATGCAGGTCTTGAATGTAGCTATTTCTATGCTAAAAATCCAAACTTAGATATAATTTCTATTGGACCAAACAACATAGATATTCATAGCCCAAATGAAAGATTGGAATTAAAAACATTAGTTCCTCATGTAAAATTAATTAAAGGCGTTATGGAAAAATTAGATAAATAATGGTTAATGTTCGTTTTTCTTTTGTGTAAAAGAAAAATGAACCAAAAAGAAAACCACCGCAGATAAAATTTTAGCTTTGAAAAACATTATCATTTCATACAATGCTTAAAACTCGCTTTGCTCAGACAGTTAAGCAAAAGGCGTATTCAATGATAATGTTTTTCAATAATCTTGCGATTACCGCTAAATTTTATAATGCGGAAATAGATTACGTATTATTAGAAAAATTTCCTCATAGTATAGATATTATATTTATTGTATAAGATTTATATTATGAGGATTTTTTATTATTAGTTTTTAAATAAAAAATAATAAGCAAATATTCCTCACGTTAGCAATTTTTTGGTAGCTGAAAGCTATTGGGAATTATAAAATCATATCTATGAATTTAGCTCTACTGTTTGAACGAAGTGAGTTTAGAGCGTTATAGATGTGGTTTTATAATGGACAAAGAAAAATTGGTATCGGGAGGTAGAGTTCTTTTGTTACTTTTCTTGCTCATGAAAGAAAAGTAAGTATAAAAATGTAGGTGTTCATTTCTTTGGTGGCAAAGAAACGAACCAAAGAAAACCACCGCAGATAAAATTTTAGCTTTGAAAAAATATATAGGCATTCATTTTCTTTAGTGATAAAGAAAACGAATCAAAAGAAACTACCCGCTCACGCACTTTTTACTTTGTCAAAGATAAAAATATGTCAACAACGTTCTAAACTCGCAAGGCTCAAACAGTAGAACTAAAGACGTAGTCATATTTTTATCTTTGCCAATAGCCTTATGGCTACCATAAAAAGATGCTAAAATGCGGGAAAAAATAGGTATTATTAGAAAATTTTCCTCATAAGATGTAGGAGTTCATTTCTTTAATGGTAAAGAAACGAACCAAAGAAAGCCACCGCAGATAAAATTTTAGCTTTGAAAAAATATATAGGTATTCATTTTCTTTAGTGGTAAAGAAAACGAAGCAAAAGAAACCACTCTCTCACGCACTTTTTATGATAACCTGATGGCTACCGTAAAAAATGCTAAAATGCGGGAGATATTTGGTGTTATTTAAGATTTCTTTTTATAAATAAGTATCTACCTATCGTTTTGAAGCAAATAATATATTTTACTTATGAATGCATATATGATAATATAAGGTCAAGGTTGAACGAGATGTTAATTAAGAAACTATAAATAAGATAATTTATGAAAGAAGGCTTTATATTATGATTAGAAAAGTTCCTGTACCTACTGCTGGGGTGATGCTTGGATTGGCGGCTCTTGGCAATTTGCTTGCACCATATTCTATGATTTTGAAATATGCTTGCGGTATTAGTTCTGCGTTTTTAGGGGTGTTGTTATTTAGCAAAATTATTTTACATCCGCAGATGATGAAAAATGATTTGAATGGAAATTCTATTTTTGCCAGTGTGTTTGCTACTTTCTTTATGGCGATTATGCAACTTTGCACTTATACTTTTCCGTTTGCACCTATAGCTAGTGAAGTAGTTTGGTATGGGGCGATTTGTGGTCATTTTATGTTGATGGCGTGGTTTACTTATCGCTATATCATCAATTTTGAATTAAGAGATGTTTTTCCAACATATTTTATAGCGTATGTAGGTATTGTGGTAGCGTCTGTTACAGCACCTACTTTTAATCATCACAATTTAGGTGAATATATTTTCTGGTTTGGTTTCAGTATGTATATGATATTATTCGCTCTTGTTACTATCCGTTATTGCAGTAAACATGCAATCGCTGAACCAGCAAAACCTTTATTTTGTATCTATACTGCACCAATGAGTTTAAGTTTAGCGGGTTATCTTGCTTGTGTTGCTGATAAATCTTTAATCATGATTGTGATTATGCAGATATTAGCTCAAGGTTTATTTGTGGCAGTGCTTACACAGATGCCAAAACTTTTAAAATTAAAATTCTATCCTAGCTATGCAGCATTTACTTTTCCATTTGTTATCACTGCGATTGCACTTCGTCAGACTGTTAGTTATTTAAATGAAATCAATATAGCAGTACCTAGCATTTTAAATTATGTAGTAGGAGTAGAAACTATCTTAGCTACAGCGATTGTAACTTATGTGTTCATCAGATATTTGAAATTCTTACATGAACAAATGATTGTAAATATGGGGGATAGAGCAAAAACTGTTTTTGGTACTATAACTAATATTGTTAAATAATGAAGCCTTCAAAATTCTAAGAATATACCTTAATACTATTTAGGTTTAGATTTTATATCTAAACCTATTTTTTTATTTTTATGACAAAAATAAAAAGACAAGTAAAATACTTGTCTTTATGATATAATTCTTGGCATAGGGAATAAATTGATGTGTCATGCCTCTCTTTTAGGGAGGTGGTAAATATGACTAATTATGAAGTATTGTCTTTGATAATATCTTTATTAACGCTTGTATTTACTATACTTTCTTATTTTAATTGATTTTAAAATAAAAAAGAAGCCATCTTGATGGACAGCCTCTTCTTCAACAATAACACTATAAGAAGAGGGCTGACATCGGCAAACATCAGTTTATTCTCTTCTTTGTTTATTATACTACAATGAATATGGCAAAACAAGTTGAATTAATTTAGATATTATATTGGGTATTATAATTGATTTGTTTCAACTAAGGACAGGATATGTTATCAAAAAGCATTTTGCCAAATAGTCTATAGATGGTATAATATAGCTATTGTTTTTAACTATTTATAATTTGTATATATAAGAAAGGATGGAAATGAATGGTTGAATCAGCATGGTCGCTATTGCCTCCGATAATTACCATAGTATTGGCTTTGGCGACAAAAGAAGTATACATGTCGTTGATTGTGGGTATCTTTGTAGGGGCTTTAATGTTCACAGGCTTTGATTTATTAGCTGCTATTGATACATTTTTTGCAATTATGTCCGATAAAGTTGGCGGAAATGTATATATTTTAGTATTTTTGGTCTTATTAGGTATTATTGTAGCAGCTATTGCTCGCTCTGGTGCTTCTCGTGCTTATGGTGAATGGGCAGCAAGTGCAATCAGAGGAAAACGCAGTTCCTTACTCGTTACTTCTATCTTAGGGGTAGTTATCTTTATCGATGACTATTTTAACTGTTTGACTGTAGGTACAGTTATGCGTCCTGTTACTGATAAATTTAATGTAACTCGTGCAAAACTCGCTTATATCATTGATGCTACAGCAGCACCAATTTGTATTATCGCTCCAGTATCTAGCTGGGCAGCAGCAGTTAGTTCTTCACTTCCAGAAGACAGTGCTATTGATGGTTTCTCCTTATTCTTGCAGACAATTCCTTTTAATATGTATGCATGGTTTACTATTATCTTTATGTTGTTCTTGATTTGGACAGGTAAAGATTTTGCTGCTATGAAAACTTTAGAGAAAAAAAGCGGTGGCAAATTAGTAATTCCTGAAGAATATAAAGAAGAAAAAATGGAAGCAGTAGGTAATGGTAAAATCTTAGATTTATTATTACCACTTATCGTTTTAATCGGTGGTTGTATCTTCGGTATGCTTTACACTGGTGGTATTTTAGAAGGTGCTAGTGTATCTGATGCTTTTGCAAATTGTGAATCTGCCAGAGGTCTAGTAATTGGTTCCTTTATCGCTTTAGTATTCACATTTTTACTCTATGTACCACGTGGGGTGCTTCGCTTTGGTAAATTCTGTGAATGTTTTAACCAAGGTTTTAGAGCTATGACTCCAGCTATCTTTATCTTATGTCTTGCTTGGAGCTTATCTGGTGTTTGTGGTGAAGATTATTTAAATATCGGCGGTTATGTTGGCGGTATTGTATCCAATAATGCTACTGTAGGTATGTTCATGCCAGCAGTATTCTTCCTTGTAGCTATCGGTCTTGCCTTTGCTACTGGTACTTCTTGGGGTACATTCGGTATCTTGATACCTATCGCTCTTGCTGTAGTATCTACTGATCCTCATCTTTTAGTAGTTACAGTAGCAGCAGTATTGGCTGGTGCTGTAGGTGGTGACCATGTATCACCAATATCTGATACAACTATCTTAGCTTCTGCGGGGGCTCAATGTAGTCATATCGATCATGTAAGTACACAGGTTCCATATGTAATCGTAGTAGCTAGTTGTGCATTTGTAGGTTATTTAGTAGCTGGTATTGCTGGTAATGGTTGGATTGGTGTAGTATCTGGTTTAGTTTTATTAGCTATAGCTATGACTTATATTTATAAAGTTTTGATGAAAGATTAATTAAAAAAGTTCTAGGAATTATTATTTATTTCTAGAACTTTTTTTATGATAATTAGGGTTTTAATTATTACTATTAGGAAAATTCTATTTTGAGAAAAGATAGAAATATCTACAAAGAAAAGCGATATAGTAGTGGATTTTTACATATATATGATATAATATAGAATTAGTTAAGAATGGATTTATAAATTAATAATAAAATTTGTGGAGGATTTTATGGGAAGATTTTATAAAAAAGCGATAGTTACAGCTTTATTAGTATCTGCATTATCAACTACTGCTTTTGCAGCGCCAGAAGATGTATATACAAATATTGCTGATAGTGCAGTGATTATGGATGCAACAGATACATCAGTGTTTAAACCAGCAGCTATTAAATCATTAACAGATTATGATGAACATTATCGTTTATATAAATATGATACGATATCTATTAGAATAATTGGCTTTAAAAATGCTCAAGGATTGGACAGCATAATGATCGGCACAGATGGTTATGTCAATCTACCATATGCCGGTAGCGTGAAATTAGCAGGTCTAACTATTGAAGAAGCAAAACAAGTATTGACTGCAAAATTTGGCAGATATATTAAAATACCAGATATGTCAATAATCGTCACTAATTATGGACCTAGAAAAGTACAGGTATTAGGAGAAGTGAATGTTCCAGGTACAGTGGAATTAGCTTCTGATGATATGAATGTATTATCTGCTATTTCTAGAGCTGGATGGGTGACTACATATGGTCGTATCAAAAAAGTACAGGCCATTCGCATAGATGATGGTGTTATGTATGTGAAAGAAGCCAATATTAAAGATTATATAGAAAAACATGATATCAGTCAGAATTTTGCCTTAGAAGATGGAGATATCTTATATATTCCTAAATCTAATAAAATCGACTTCCATAAAGACGTATTACCACTTATCAATGTATATAGTACGTATAGAGCTTTGACTGATTAATTAGGAGTGAAATAATGGATATAAATAATGCAAATGATAATGATACAATTGATTTAAGAAAATTGTTTTCTTTAATGATGGAAAAGAAAAAGATAGTTCTAGCGATAGTAGTAATTTGCACTATTATTGCTACTATAGTTGCTTTTGTCTTGCCAAAATCTTATCAATCTACCACACTTGTACGTGTAAAATCTAACAACAGCTCTACTATGGCTGGTTATGCAGCTATGGCAGCTGGTTTTGGTATAGATATAGGGGGTGGAAGTTCCGGTTCACCTGAGTCTTATATTGAATTAATGAAGTCTCGTGAAGTCTTAGAGCCGATTATTGCTGAATTAGATTTACCAGATGAGGATAAAGAAAAATTAACAGTAGAAGATTTTGCAAAGAAAAATTTAGAAGTTATTAATATTAAAAAGACCGATTTAATAACAATAGCAGCTTATGGTAAGACTCCAGAAGAAGCGCAGATGATCTCTCAAGGGGTAGCAGATAATTTCTTAGCATTGATGACAAAATTAAACAAAGAAGATAATTCCACTACTTTGAAATTCCTTGATGAACGTATAAAAATCGCTAAAGAAGAGATGGAAACAGCAGAAAATAAATTGCAAGCATATCAGCAGGAACATAAAATCTATGCACCTGATGAACAAGCGAAAGCTATTATTACTAATTTAAATACTTATGATACAACGATTGCTCAGCTTCAAGCTCAAAGTGAAGGTGATAGTGCTAAACTGGCTGGTGTGACTAGTCAATTGGAACAGCAAAATGCATCTTTATTAGAATATAATGTATCTGATAATACAAATATCGGCAATATCCGTGAGTCTATAGTCAATAAACGTGTAGAACTTGTAGGACTTCAGCAACAATTTACTGATGAACATCCAGATGTGATTAAAGCGAAAGAAGAATTAAATAGCCTTGAAAGATCTTTATCTGATGAGATCGCAAAGGCTGTAAATTCTCAATCAGTGACTTTAAGCCCAGTGCAATCTAATCTTTTAAAAGATAAAATCAGTACAGAAGTGCAGATATCTGTAAATAATGCTTCTCTAGAAGCTTTGAAAGCAAAACAAGCAGAAGCTCAAGAGAATATAGCTACATTATCTGCCGATAGTGTGGAATATATGCGTTTAGAACGTAATGCTAAAATTACAGGTCAAGTATATACTTCTCTTGTACAAAATTATGAACAGACTAGAATTCAAGAAGCAAAAGACTCTATGGATATCCAGATCATAGATGCAGCAGATTTACCAAAAGAAGATATGCCAGCTAAGCCAAATAAAAAATTAGTTGTAGCTATTGGCTTTGTCTTAGGTATAATGATCAGCTTTGGTTATACTTTATATAATTATAGTAGAAGATATGGTTTATAATAGGAAATAAAGATAAAAGGAGAAGTATAAATTTAAAATAAATATGGCTTCTCCTTTTATACTATAAATAAAAATAAATGCAATGTAGGTGAATTTATTGGTACAAAATTATAAAACTAAGCTAAAACAGAATATCCGCATAATTTGGTCCGGTATATCACTGATGGCAGATTATCTAGCAGTATTATTAGCAGAGATGATAGCGATATATTTTAGTGAGGAAAATCTTCGTCATATAGATTTATTTATCGTTATACCATTTATCTATATAGCTTTTATCGCTGCTGCTAGGACTTATCGTCGTACTATCCCTTTTTGGCAGAGAATAGAGTCGCTTTTTTATAGTAGTATCTATAGCATTATTGCTATATTATTATTCTTTTTTGTGCGAGCAAGTTCTACTGAACATAGTATAGCTTTTTTAGCTTTATTATGGCTAGCTAGTTTTATCTGTCTAGTAATAATGCGTTATATTTTAAAACGTATTTTGGATGAACGTGAGATGTTTAAGATACCTTTATTAATTATTGGTGCACAAGAAGAAGCTTTAGCTTTTACGAGAAGTATAAATAATGATATAGGGATGAGTTCTTATAAAATAGTGGGTTTAATCAGTGATAAAATTCCTGTAAAAGGATTAGAAAATTATTCGCTATTAGGTGATTTTAAGGATATTGAAAAAATAATTAAAACTACAGGGATAAATAATGTATTGATAGCTATTCCTTATTTAGAACAAGTAAAAATGCAAAATATTATTCATCGTGTACAGCCATTAGTAAAAAATATCTGTATCATTCCTAATCTTACATCTATCCCTATGGGGGGAATAGATGTAGAAACATTTTTTACGGAAAAAATCATGCTTATTCGTGTACGCAATAATTTAGAACGTAGATTAAATCGCATTATTAAATATTTATTTGATATGGTATTGACTATAGTGGGAACAATTTGTATTTCTCCACTTTTAGTTATCATTGCTATATGGATCTACAAAGATTCTCCAGGACCTGTGATATTTAAACATATGCGAGTAGGTAAAGATGGTAAAGAATTTCCATGCTATAAATTTCGTTCTATGTGCGTAGATGCTAAAGAAAAATTAGAAGAATTATTAAAAAATGATCCTGTAGCAAGAGCTGAATGGGAAAAGGATTTTAAATTAAAACATGATCCTAGAATTACTAGATCTGGAGCATTTTTGCGAAAAACTAGTCTTGATGAATTACCACAGATTTTTAATGTATTAAAAGGTGAGATGAGTCTGGTAGGACCAAGACCTATAATAAAAGCAGAAATGGAAAGATATAAAGAGCATATTGCAGATTATTTGATGGTCAAGCCAGGTATAGCAGGAATGTGGCAATGTAGCGGGCGTAGTGATATTGACTATGCAGAGCGTGTAGAACTAGATAGTTGGTATGTACACAATTGGTCTGTATGGCTGGATATTATGATACTCTGGCAGACACTTAAAGCAGTTTTTGCAAAAAAAGGAGCATATTAATGAAACAAAAACCGATAAGGGTATTGCAGATTATAGGCTTTGTATGTGGCGGCGGTGTAGAAGCTGTCATTATGAATTACTACCGTAATATAGACAGAAATAAAATTCAGTTTGATTTTGTTATAGATGGGTATGAAAAAACTGCTTTGGATAATGAAATATTATCTCTGGGAGGAAAAGTATATAAAGTAGAGCCGTATACGAAAAATCCATTAAAAAATATTTATCAAATATACAGGGTTATTAAAGACAATAATTATCAAATTGTACATTCAAATATGAATACTTTATCTGTATTTTCTTTATTTGCTGCATGGCTTGCCGGTGCGAAAGTTCGTATTCTGCATAATCATTCTACGGCTGTAAAAAGTGAAAAACTGCGTTCTGCTATGAAATATATACTTAGACCGTTTGCACCTGTTTTTGCTAATAGATATATGGCATGTTCAAAACTTGCCGGCGAATGGATGTATGGTAAAAAGAACATGCAATCGGGTGAAGTTAAAGTATTAAATAATGCTATAGATGTAGATGCCTTTGCCTACAATGAAAATCTGCGAAAGAAATTGAGACAGGACTTAAATATAGATGAAGATACTTTAGTTATCGGTCATGTAGGCAGATTTATGTATCAAAAAAACCATGATTTTCTAATAGATATATTTAATGAAATTCATAAACAAAAAAGCAATTCGCTTCTTTTATTGATTGGTGATGGACCATTACGACAATCAATAGAAGAAAAAGTTAAAAATTATAATTTACAAGATAGTGTAAATTTCCTTGGTCTTAGAAAAGATGTAAAGGATTTATACAACGCGATGGATGTATTTGTACTTCCTTCATGGTATGAGGGACTTCCAGTTGTATCAGTGGAAGCACAGGCGAATGGACTACCTTGTTTTGTATCGGATAAAGTATCGAAGGAATGTTATTTATCCAGTTCAATGCATTTTATTAGTTTGGATAAAAATGCTGATATTTGGAGTAAAGAAATTTTAAATAGTAAATTAACAAGAAATAAAAGTGCTAAACAGGAATTGATTGCAAATAATTTTGAAATAAAAAATGAAGCAAAAAAATTAATTGGATTATATACGATAAATTGAAAGGGTAAAAATGAAAAAAGTTGGTATTGTATTATATTATTTTAGAAAATTGTAGAAGTTTGTTGTAATGAGGTTTAATATGAATAGTGCATTTTTTTTAATATCATTATATATATTATATTGTATATTATTATTTTTTAAATTAAAAAGTAAAATTTATTATAAATTAATAGCATTTACTATACCTATTCCAATGTGTTTTTTTAATCCTATAAAATTATATTATTTTAAAGGATTATATGTAGATACTTTTAGGATATATGGCGAAATGGAATTGTTTAGATTATATGGTTGGAATGCTATTACAACATATGATGGTGCTATTTTATCTAAAATATATATTTTTTTATATTCATTATTAAATGTTGATGAATTATTGCCTATAATGAACTGTTTTTTTGTTTATTTTTTTATTTTGTATACAGTAAATAAAATAGGAGTTAAGTTAAGAGCTAAAGAAAATATAAAATGTATTGTTATTTTATATACAACATTATTAATTAATTATTTTTACGTTACGACAAACATTAGATACCCTTTAACATTAGCAATTTGTTTTATGATTATAATATATGATTTTTTTTATAATAATAATTATATTTATAAAAAAATTATATTAGTGTTGAGTTATTTTAGTTTACTTATGTTACATCCGGGAATAATATTTATTATATTTTTTAGAGTATTATTAGTATTACCAGTTAAATTATATTTTTTAGCTATAATAATTGTTATTATTATGGCTAACGCTTTTCTTGAAGATATTATTTTTATGTTAATGGGAAGTAGTATACCGTTTTTGGGATTATTAGGTGATAAATATACATCATATAGTGAAATAGATTTAGTTGAGTTTAATTTTCTTAATATAGTTGTGTGTGTAATTACTAATTTTGTTGTTATAGTAATGAGTTTGATACTAAAAAAATATTTATTAAATAATATATATATAAAATATAATAAGTTTATATTATTTAATTTTAGCTTATCTATATTAGCTTTTATTTTTGCGATAACAGAATCACAATTTATGCATAGATTAGATGAATTTGTTATATATTTATCAGTTATATATATATATATAATTGCTCATAAAAATAATTTTAAATTAAAAAAAGGATATTTAAATTTAGTTGTATTTAGTTTGTTTATGTTTGGGATAATGTTAAGTTATTTTGTTAGTTTTAATTTGGTTGGAATATTAAAGAGATATATATATTATTTTGATTAAATAAAAGGTGAGTGATGAATATGAATATAGATAAAATAGATAGTGTAGTACAAAATATTATACAGTATAAATATAGAATAAACAATAATAATAAATTAGTAAATGTATCATACGGAATAGATGATAATTATGGACGTTGTGCCGCAACTTCTATAGCTTCAATATGCATAAATAATCTTGATTATGATTTTAATTTTTATATTATAGCAGCAGGTTTATCAGAAAGAACAAAAAATAATATTAAATTATTAGCAAAAAGTTTTTCTATAAATATAATTATTTATGAAATAGACAAGAAGTTTTTTGAAAAATTACCTATAAAAGCGCATATTCCTATATCTACATACTTTAGGTTAATATTGCCTATATTGCTAAAGGATAGTGTTGATAAATTATATTATATTGATGCAGATGTTGTTTGTTTGAAAAATGCTGGGCAGTTATTTGATTTTGAGTTAAAAGACAATATAGTCGCGGCGGTACCAGATATTAATCGAATAGCTAATAACAGAATAAAAATATTAAAATTAAAAAAGCATATTTACTTTAATGCAGGAGTGCTAGTTATAAATGTAAAAAAATGGAATGAATTTAATATATTAGACAAATGTTTGAATATATTAAGAGATAATCCAGAAATTTTTACTTATCAAGATCAAGATGCCTTAAATGTAATATTAACGGGAAAAATTAAATATCTCGATAGAAAGTTTAATTGTATAAATATATATGATATGGACAGTTTTGAAGATATTATATTGTTACATTTTGCTAATCAACCAAAGCCATGGAATAAATTATGGTATTTAAATATAATGTGTAATAAATTTACTAAAAATATATATAGTCATTACGAGAAAAAAACGGCATGGAAAGATTATAAATTAATAGATAACAATAAAATTAAAGACATACTTAAATGGTACTTAAAAAAAGTATTATTTAAATTAAATATGATTTAGTTCGGGAGAATGAAAATATGAAATATTTAATTTCGATAATTATTCCAGTATTCAATGTAGAAGCGTATATAAAAGAGTGTTTTGAATCTATAAGAAGAATAAGGTCAAATGATATAGAAATTATATGTATAGATGATGGTTCTACCGACAATAGTGGAATGATTTGTGATGAATATAGTAAAAAAGATAAAAGATTTAAAATTGTTCATAAAACTAATGGAGGAGTGTCTTCGGCAAGAAATATAGGAATAGAAATAGCTAAGGGAAAATATATAGCATGGGTAGATCCGGATGATTATGTTGGAAATGATTGGTATCAATCTGTAAAAGATGTATTAAATAATAATGTAGATTTTATTTTTTTTGATTATTATGAGTTGAAAAATAAAAAAATAAAAGCTATATCCTATGAAAAAAAATCAAAAATGATTGATAAAGAAATTTTTTTAAAAGAAACATGTTTAGAACAAAAGATACAAAATCAATTATGGAGAAATATTTATAAAAAAGAATTGATGATAGGGATAAAATTCCCACTAGGTATTAATCTGATGGAAGACTATGCTGTATTATATAAAATAATTTTAAATGCTAAAAATATATATTATTTGTCTAAAAATATATATTTTTATAGATTGAGAGATAATAGTCTGGTTTCTAAAGTAGATATAAATACAGTATATAAATGTTATTTAATTTCTAAAGAACGATATGATTTTATTAAAAAAAATGGAATTAATATTACTAAATTAACATATTTGTTAAAACTTATAAGAATATGCGTTTTATATCATAAGGTAGATAAAGAAAATGAAAAAAAGGTGTATAGAGAGATATACACAAAAGCTAAAAAAATGATAAGAGACAATATTGTATATATATTAAAAGAAAAAGATATAAGTATTAAAATCAAATTTAAATTTTTATTGTGTTATTTTAATTTTGAAGGAATAGCTGGATATATATATAATAAAAAATTAAATAAAATATATAATACTTTGATAAATAAGTGAACTAAATATAATATGAATTTTTTATAGGTGATAAAATGAAAATGGCAATAGTAACAATAGATGATAATAATAATTATGGAAATAGATTGCAAAACTATGCTTTACAATCATTTTTAAAGTGTTATATAAGCGAAGTTAAAACAATTTGGTATGATAAACTTACTAGTTTTGAGTTAAAAAGTATTATGAGTTTAAAATCTATAATAAAATTTATGATTAATAGAAATAGTTATAGATATTATTTAAAAAATGAATATTTAAATGAATGTATTAGAATATATAATATAAAAAAGTTTTCTCAGAAATATATTGATATAGATTTTGTTAATGATTTAAGTAAAATATCTAATGAATATGATTTTTTTATTACGGGAAGTGATCAAGTTTGGAATCCTAATTTTTGGTTTAGAGAAAAATTGTATTCAACAGCTAGATTTTTAAAATTTGCTCCTAAAGAAAAACGAGTTGCTTATGCAGCAAGTATTGCTATTCCTTCTATTCCAAAAGATAAAGAGCAGTTTTTTAGAGATAGTTTAAATGAAATGAAAGCAATATCTATGCGGGAAAAATCTGGAGCTGAATTAGTCAAAAATTTAACGGGAAAAGATGTTCCTGTAGTAGTTGATCCAACTATTTTGTTATCAAAAGAGGAATGGCAAAAGATTGAGTTGGTACCTGAATGGTATAATGGAGAAAAGTATATTCTTACTTATTTTTTGGGAAATCCATCGCCGATAATTGAAAATCTTGCTAAGAAAAATAATTGGAAAATCTATAACTTAATGGATAAAAGTAATTTAGATTTATATGCTTCAAGAGTTGAAGAATTTGTGTATTTAATAGAACATGCAGAACTGGTAGCAACGGATTCTTTTCATGCCTGTGTATTTTCTATTTTAATGAATACTCCTTTTTTAGTTGTTAATAGAAAAGAAAAAGGAATGGCGGACATGACATCACGTATAGATACTTTATTGGAGCTATTCGGATATCAGAATAGATATATTGTTAATGGAGAATGTGATTTATCTGATGAAGAAATTTTGCATATGGACTTTAGTAAGGTAAAAGATATTCAAGAACGAGAAAAAAAACGTTCAAAAGATTTTTTAGAAAAGGCTTTAAATTTAAAAGTTAGTAATAGATAAGGAATAATTATGTTGATAAATAAGTTAAGAAAAGTAGAGATATTAAAAACTATATATTATACATTTTTATCAAGAAATATAAATAAAATAGAAAGAAAATCTAAGCTCATTTGTTTAAAAAAAAGTAATTTTCAATTAGCAAAATCATCTAAAATTATATTGCACAAAACATTAATGTTTTCAGATAATAATATTAATGGTTCAATAAGACAATCTAATTTAAGAATGGATGAAAATAGTATATTAGAAGTAAAAGATTTTTTTTCTATTTATTATGGTGCAGATATAATTTTATTTGAAAATGCTAAATTAAAATTAGGATCTGGATTTTTTAATTCTAATATTAAAATACGTTGTCATGAAGAGATAGAAATAGGAGAAAATGTAGCAATTTCTCATGATGTAACAATAATGGATTCTGATGCTCATGAAGGTCTTTGGGAAGGATATGAAAAGACAAAACCTATAAAAATAGGAAATCATGTTTGGATAGGTACTAGAGTTACTATTTTAAAAGGTGTAACTATTGGAGATAATGCAATTATTGCGGCTGGTTCAGTAGTAACAAAAGATGTTCCTAATAATACTATAGTAGCTGGAGTACCAGCAAAAGTAATAAAGACAGATATAAATTGGAAGTGAGTAATTGACATGATAGATAATTTAGATAAAAATAAATGTACAGGTTGTAGTGCTTGTTATAATATTTGTCCTAAAGATGCTATTATAATGAAAAAAGATAGGGCAGAATTTTTATTTCCTGAAATAGATTATGATAAATGTATAAAATGCAACTTATGTGAAAAAGTATGTCCATCCATGTCTAAATTTGAATGTTTAGAAGATAGGTTTAAAGAACCAATTGTGAAAGCAGCATGGTCTAAAGATGAAAATATAAGAATAAATAGTACATCAGGTGGTTTATTTAGTGAATTAGCTAAAGGTTTTTTGAAAGAAACGGAAACATTTGTTGTAGGAGCTATTTATAATAAAAAATTTTTAGTAGAGCATTATATTACTAATAAGACGAAAGATTTAGAGCTATTAAGACAATCTAAATATGTTCAAAGTGATAAAAAAAATGTATTTAGTAAAATAAAAATTTTATTGAATGAAAATAAAAAAGTATTATTTGTAGGTGCTCCTTGTGAAGTAATGGGGTTATATAGTTTTCTAAGAAAAAAATATGAAAATTTATATACGATTGATTTTTTATGTTTAGGAACCAATTCCCCTAAAGTATATCGTAAATTTTTAGAAACACTAGAAAAACAATATAATAGTAAAGTAAAAAAAGTATGGTTTAAAAATAAAACATATGGATGGAATTTATTTAGTACAAAAGTTGAATTGGAAAATGGTAAAAGTTATTTAAAAGATAGAAAACATGATTATTTTATGCGTGGATATATAGGAAAAAATAAATTTTATATTAGAAAATGTTGCACACAGTGTCAATATAAAGGTTTTCCAAGAATTGCAGATATTAGTTTAGGTGATTTTTGGGGATTGGGTAGAAAATATCCAGAGCTTGATCAAGATAAAGGTACTTCTGTAGTATTAATTAATTCTCAAAAAGGTGAATTTTTATATGAGGGTATTTTAAATAATATAAATTCATATGATAAAAATATAAAAGAGGCACTACCTGGGAATCCCGCGTTAATAAGTTCACCTAAACTAGATGAGCGAGTAAATGGTTTTTATATTGATATAGACAAGATGACTTTTGATAAATTAATAGATAAATATTGTAAGTATACAATTAAGGATAAATTAAGATTAATAAAAAGCGATATAAAAAGATTTTTAGGAATAAAAGAATATTTATAAATATAGAAGGTATTTTTGATGAAAAATCAATTAAAAATAGGAGCAATTTTATCATATGTAAATATATTAGCTGGCTTAATTGTTGGACTAGGATATACACCTGTAATGATTAGACTTTTAGGGCAATCTGAATTTGGGTTATATTCATTAATTGGTTCACTTGTAGCATATTTAAGTGTATTAGATATGGGCCTAGGTAATACTATTGTTCGATATGTATCGAGAAATCGTGCGATAGGTGATAAAAAATCTGAGTCAGAGTTAAATGGATTGTTTTTGGCGATATATTCAGTTATAGGTTTAATCACTTTGATTGTTGGAAGCATATTGTATTTTAATGTAGATAATATGTTCGGAGCAACTTTATCTGCTGACCAGATTGAACGAGCTAAAATAATGATGATATTGCTTATATTCAATATAGCGATATCTTTTCCTTTAAGTGTATTTGCTTCTTTGATGCAGGCATATGAACGATTTATTTTTTTACGTATATTTAATATTATTAGTGTATTATTGAAACCTATAATAGCATTACCCTTCTTATTCATGGGATATGGTGCTGTAACTTTAGTAGTAACAGCAACAATAGTAAATATTGCTTGTTTACTTACAAATGTATATTATTGTTTTAAATATTTAAATATACATTTTAGTAAAGGTCATTTTGAAAAAGCTTTTTTATATGAGATATCTGGTTATGCATTTTTTATTTTCCTTAATGCTATAATGGATAAAATTTATTGGGGAACTGGTCAGTTTATACTAGGTATGGTATCTGGAACTATTCAAGTAGCTATTTATGCTATAGCTATGCAATTTATGAATATGTATATGCAATTTTCTAATGCTATAAGTGGTGTACTTTTACCAAAAGTAACTATGATGGTGACTAATGGTGCTACAAAAAAAGAATTGACAATGTTAATGATAAAAGTTGGTAGATTGCAATATATAGTAATGAGTTATATTTTAATTATGTTTTTTTTATTAGGATATGAATTTTTATATTTATGGGCAGGTGAAAGTTATCTATCCGCATATTATATGATTTTAATTATAATGGTGGGGCAATTTATTTCTCTTATACAAAATTCAGGAATTGCTATATTGCAAGCAATGAATTTAAATCGTTATCGAATGACTATTTATACAATTATAGCTGTAATAAATATTTTCACTAGTTTTCAATTGGCTAAATTGTATGGAGGTTTAGGCTGTGCGATTAGTACATCTGTAGCTATATTTTTTAGTACAGGTTTGATTATGAACATATATTACTATAAAAAAGTAGGAATTAATATCCCATTATTTTGGAAAAATATAATTCATATGCTACCAAGTGCATTTATATTAATAATAATGGTAGAAGTTTTTAAATTGAATATAACATTAGAATATAATTGGAAATATTTTATTATAAAAACATTAATATATTCGATAGTATATTTTATATTAATGTTCATAATAGGTATGAACTCTTATGAAAAGAATATTATAAAAAAGTTTTTTATAAAAAGATGAAGGAGAGAAATTTATTATGAAATATTTTATTCTGAATAATGGAATAAAAATGCCTGTTATTGGATTAGGAACTTTTCCAATGAGACGATTAGAATTATTTAAAGTTTTTTTTCAAGCTACTTCTTGTGGTTACACAAGTTTTGATACTTCATCAGCATATGGTAATGAAAGATGGTTGGGATTAGCACAGTGGATTTCAAGAAAACAAAGAGAAAAATTATTTTTTACTACAAAATTAAGTAATTCTCAACAAAGAGAAGGAAATATTAGAAAAGCATTAGAAGATAGTTTGAGATTATTGAAATTAGATTATATTGACTTATATTTAATGCATTGGCCTAATCCAGAAACATATTTAAAATCATGGAAAGAAATGGAAAAATTATATGAAGAAAAATTGATAAGAGCAATAGGTGTATGTAATTTTCATGAACATCATTTAAATAAATTATTTAGTGTTGCAAATGTTATTCCTGCTGTTAATCAAATTGAATTGCATCCACTATTATCTCAAAAACCATTAGTGAATTTTTGTAAAAAATACAATATACAAATAGAAGCGTATTCTCCATTAGCTAGAATGAATGAAAAATTAATAAAAAATAAAACCTTAATAGATTTGTCGAAAAAATATAATAAAACAATTTCTCAAATTATTTTTAGATGGAATTATCAAAATAATATAATTGTTATACCAAAAACTAGTCATAAGAATAGATTGATAGAGAATATTGATTTTTTTGATTTTGAAATATCAAGTGACGATATAAAAAAGATAGATTTAATAAATTGTGATTTTAGAGTTAGACATAATCCTGATACTTGTGATTTTACAAAATTATAAAAATTAATGATAGATAAAAATACGTAAAATATAAATATTTGTCTATTGATTAATAATGGATTTTATACTATAAATAGTTATAAAAAATCTTTGTAAAAGTGCAATTTGTAAAGTATTACGTGTGAAATGATATTAAAATGTTCAAAAAAGTTATTTTTATTAAATAGTGTAGATAAAATAGATAGGTAGATTTTTTTACCTATCTATTTTTATATATGCAAGAATTTATTAGAAAATAAATGGATAAAATTTATATATGGAGAAGATAAATAATGAAAATATTAGTAACTGGTGGAGCAGGATTTATTGGTAGTAATTTTGTTTATTATGAATTAGATAATTATCCAAGTGATGAAGTAATCTGTTTAGATAAACTCACTTATGCTGGTAATTTAGAAACATTAGAAATAGCAATGAAAAATCCTAAATTTAAATTTGTTAAAGGCGATATTGCTGATAGAATTTTTGTTGATGAATTATTTGCAAGTGAAAAACCTGATGTTGTAGTGAATTTTGCAGCAGAATCTCATGTGGATAGATCTATTGAAAATCCAGAAATCTTTTTACAGACGAATGTAATCGGTACAAGTGTACTTATGGATGCTTGTCGTAAATATGGTAATATTCGCTATCATCAAGTATCTACAGATGAAGTTTATGGAGATTTACCACTTGATAGACCAGATTTATTCTTTAAAGAAACAACACCACTTCATACTTCTAGTCCATATTCAGCTTCAAAAGCTTCAGCAGATTTATTAGTGCAAGCATATTATCGTACTTATAAATTACCTGTGACTATTTCTCGTTGTTCAAATAACTATGGACCATATCACTTTCCTGAAAAATTAATTCCACTCATGATAGCAAATGCTTTAAATGATAAAAAATTACCTGTATATGGTAAAGGTGAGAATGTACGTGATTGGCTCTATGTAGAAGATCATTGCTCTGCTATAGATTTGATTATTCGCAAAGGGAAAATTGGCGAAGTATATAATATTGGTGGTCATAATGAACGCACTAATTTAGAAGTTGTAAAAACAATTATTAAAGAACTAGGTAAAAGTGAAGATTTAATTGAATTTGTAACCGATAGACCAGGTCATGATCGTAGATATGCTATTGATCCTACAAAAATTCATAATGAACTTGGTTGGCTTCCTGCTACTAAGTTTGATGATGGCATTAAGAAAACTATTGATTGGTATTTAACACATAAATCTTGGTGGGAAAAAATAATTAGTGGTGAATACAAAGATTATTATTTTAGAATGTATAATAATAGATAGAAAAAACCGCAAAGAAGATATTTTCTTTGCGGTTTTCTTTTAGTATAGTTTATACATAGTAAATATTGCAATCAAGTATCATATCATCTATTTGCTTATGATCTGTGTATTGCCATATCTTACAAATGCGATTAGGATATTCTAGTTTAAAGCTGTTTTCATGGTAATATTGAGCAGACTAGATGGGAATATAATCTGCAAGTAGATTTAAGTCAATGATATTGGTGAGCCAATTATAGGAACTATATAGACCTACATAATTATAATCTAGTTCGTTTAGTTGATTGATGAAATTGCCAATCATATAAGCTACATTGATATTGTTTTTGAGTATAGATTTATCTTCTGCATCATACCAGATACCAAGTGGTGGATTTTGTCCATTGAGATATGTTTTGATTTGTTTATCTACCCAATTAGCTTCTGCTATAGCTTTATCAATTGTTGAAGCATGAGCATAATAATATATGCCATAGGGCAGATTATAAGTTACAGCATTATTTACATGTGAGATAAACATTTCATCTAGATGAGTGTATTCACCTATTTTGATAATAACGCCTTGAATATTATTTGCTTTTAGTTTTTGCCAATTGAGTTTTTCTTGCCAAGCTGAGATATCTACTACTTGAAAATTTTGCATAAGTAATCACTCCTTTAATGATTTACTTGCAGTTTAAAGGAAGAAATTAAACCTTTTAAGCAAATTTGGGAAAATTTTTGTTATTTTTATAAAAATTTACGATATGTCGAATACATTTTATTTTTATAAGAGTATAATATAGTTAATTTAAGAAAAAGCGAGATGATTATAATGCTACTTATAAAGGCAGTAGATTATAGGATTTTGGAATTGTGTAAGGCTTATAATTTGAGCATAAATGGCTTGGCAAATAAAGCAGGAATGCCACCTTCAACTGTGGCTAGCTTATTAAGTGAAAAAAGTCGTAATCCTACAGAAGATACTATTTTTAAAATTTGTATTGGTTTTGGTATGAGAATGGATAAATTTTACGCCTCAAATTTATTTGACCTTAAAAATATAAGTTTAGAAAATACTTCGCAGAAAATATATAAAGTTTAAATTCATAACTGCACATATAGCGAAAGGCAAACTATTATGTTTTTGGATAATAGTTTGCCTTTTTTACTTGCTAAGAAAAAATTTTTGATTTAGGGGTTGATTTTTGCAATCTAAGTTGCAAGTAAATAAGTGTAAGGAGTTGATAAGATGAATAAAAAACGGCGGCAAAAGATGTTATCAATTAAAGCTATGATGTATTTTTAAATTTTAAAATTAAGGAGTGATTTTTTATGGCAGATACACGTAAATTAACAATGGTATTTACTTTAGATAATGGAGACGATTTTAAATATAATTTGGCAGCTCCTAAAGATGAATTGACAAAGAGTGAAGTCGATGTGGTTATGCAGAAAATGATTGATACACAGGCTATTATCAAAAATAATCATAAAGCAACAGCGATTAAAGAAGCATATATCACAACTACTACACAAGATGTTTTAGCTTAAGTTTAATTTATAATTTTATAGTTCATTAGGAGGAATGTATTATGGCAGTTAAGAAAAACGCAGAATGTGAAATCATTATTAAAGTGGAAACAGGTACTACTTCTACAGGTAAAGCTAGCTATAGCAGTCGTAGTTTCGGTTATATCAATCCTTCTTTAGCAGAAGATGATATTTTAGATATCGGTCAAAAAATAGCGGGCTTACAAAAATATAATTTAGGTAGTGTAAATCGTCAGGACACAGCAGAAATCGCTGCAGAATAAGGAAAAAGGGGTGCGTGTCACCCCTTTTTCTTTTAAATTATTCTCTTGATGATAGAAAGAAGACGATTAGATGGAAAGACTATTAATAAAAGCTAAAGCTGGAGATAATTATGCTATACAGTTATTATTAAATAAGTATAAGAATTTATTAAATAGTGCTTCTAGACAACATCATTTAATATCTATTCAAGAAGAGGCGTATGAAGAAGCCGTGATTAGTTTTTATCAGGCAATTAAAGATTTTAATGAGTCTTTAGGTGTGCCTTTTGCCGGTTATGCTAAAGTAAAAGTATATCAAGGTGTGCATACTTTATTTCGTAGATATCTGCGTATTTGGCAAAATGAAGTGTCATTATCTGCTCAAATGAATACAGATGATGATGATGAAATAAAAGAATTTGGGGATTTATTGGCAGTAGATGAGGATTTAGCTGATAGTATTTCTTCTAGATTAGATATAATGAAGTTTATTCATCAATTGCCACCTAAACAATATAAAGTTTTTATTTTGGTAGTATTTAAAGGATTAAAATATAAACAAGTAGCAAAACTATTGCATATATCTGTACAAGCTGTAAGCAAAAATTATCGTAAAGCATTAGCTTTTATTAATAAATCTCTAGAGAAATAAAGAATTAAGGTGATAATATGGAATATATTTTTACGTATATAGCAAATTATGGTTTTCCTATGGTAGTAGCAAGTTTTTTGTTATTTCGCATGGATAAACACTTGGCTAATTTAGAAGAAGGTATAAGACATATGAATGAAACTTTAGCTAAACAGGTCAATCATTAATAAAAATAGAGATTTTCTTCATGATAGATCGAATAAATAATTTCATGAAGAAAATCTTTTTTTATGCTATAATAAAATTTGATTGTATAAAATTGTCACAATTTAAAGTATTTTATTTATTTGAGTAGATTATAGGGAGTAGATTGTTATGAAACGGATTCGCAAAGCTGTTATACCTGCTGCTGGTTTTGGTACTCGTTTTTTGCCAGCGACAAAAGCAACACCTAAAGAAATGTTACCAATAGTAGATAAACCTACTATTCAGTACATAGTGGAAGAAGCTATTGCTAGCGGTATTGAAGATATTTTGATCATCAGTGGTCATGCTAAACGTGCAATTGAAGACCATTTTGATAGCGCGCCAATTTTAGAAGCTGAATTAAAAGCTAAAGGTAAAACTAAATTATTGGAAATGGTACAGGAAACATCAGAAATCAATGTACATTACATTCGCCAAAAACATATGCGTGGTTTAGGTGATGCTATTTTATGTGCTAGAGCATTCATTGATAATGAACCATTTGCTGTATTATTAGGTGATGATATAGTTTATAATCCTGAAATGCCAGCTTTAAAACAATTGATGGATATGTACACACAAACAGGTGCTACTATTTTAGGTTGTCAACAAGTGCCAAAAGAAAAAGTTTCTTCTTATGGTATTGTAGCAGGCGTGCCAACTATCAATGAGCAATTGATGAAAGTCAATGATATGATTGAAAAACCAAGCATTGAAGAAGCTCCAAGTCAAATGGCAGTGCTTGGTAGATATATCATCACTCCAGATGTATTTGAAGTATTACAAAATACTAAGCCAGGTAAAGGTGGAGAAATACAGTTAACAGATGCACTCAAAGTTATGGCAAAACGTGAAAATGTTTATGCTTATAATTTCACTGGCAAACGCTATGATGTAGGCGATAAATTAGGCTTTTTAAAAGCTACAGTAGAATTTGCTCTCCGTCGTGATGATTTATCTGGAGACTTTGCGGAATACCTCAAAACAATTGTAAAGGATTTATAATAAGAATTATAATAAAAAAGGTGATACTTTTAGTATCACCTTTTATTTTATCTATATTAAATTTATGATTAATTTTCTGGAATAGTTAGATTATCTTTAATTTGCGATACTTCGCTATTGATATCTAACATTATAGGAGCTTCAATAGCATAAATGCGATTTAAATTATTTACAATATCTTTATGTTCATTTTGATTGTAAGTTCCTTCATTGATGATTACAATACTTTGACGAACAGTTTCATTTAATTTATAACTATAAACACGAGTTTTTTCCAAAATATTATAAACTAATGTATAATTGTTTTGTGATAATTCACTTGGCGGTAAAGCATCTTGTAGTGAATTATTAAAAGCATTTGTTTCATCATATAATCTTTGCAATTGACTTAAAGCTTCAGTTGCAGATATGGATTGATTTTCATAATTAGAAATGATTTTGTGATAAACTGTAGCAAATCTATCTAGCTGATTGATATCTTCTTTATAATCATTGTACCATGTTATAAAATAAGGTTGTTCATTTAAAATAGCCAAACGTTGCTCAGTAGAGATAGAATTTGAAGAAGATGGTATCACTAAAGAACTATAGACAGCTACAAAACAAAGTAAAATAATGCCACAAGGAATAATAAATATTCTCTTTGTAGGGTATTTTCTATCAGCTAAATAACTAGCAATAATGATAATAATCATAACAGCAATAGCTAGTAAAATATTCATAAAAAATTTTTTCCTCCTTATAGTAATGTTCATTTTTCTTTTATTAAAAGAAAAATAAATCAAAAAGAAAATATTTTGAGATATTGATTTTATTTTTATTAGTAATATAAAGGTGATTATAAAATTTTATCTATGGTGTTGTTTGTTTACTACAAAAGAGATGAACATATATATAGATGCTATTTAGATTTACTTTTCTTTCATGAGCAAGAAAAGTAACAAAAGAACTCTACCTCCCGATATCAATTTTACTTTGTCAATTATAAAATTATGTCTATAACGCTCTAAACTCGCGTTGCTCAAACAGTAGAGCTAAAACCATAGCCATAATTTTATCCTTGCCAATAGCCTACGGCTACCGTAAAATTCGCTAACGTGAGGGAGATTTGGTTATTATTTTTAGTTACAAATAATATGTTATTTCTTCCGCATTATAAAATTTAGCGGTAATCGCATGATTATTGAAAAAAATTATCATTGAATACGGTTTTTGCTTAACTGTTTGAGCGGAGCGAGTT
>NZ_FOCY01000003.1:0-95912 GCF_900110235.1 Megamonas sp. Calf98-2
ATATCCATCTGCAAAGAGGAGCTATATCTGGCATGTTTAGAATTTTAACTACATGAGAAATAGAATTTCCTTTTAAAACCATTTTAATTGCTTTAACTTTAAATTCATTTGAGTATTTAGTCATAAAAAAACTGCACCTCCAAAAGTTGTTTTGTGTCCAACTTTTGGGGTGCAGTTCAGAATTAATCCAAACTTTAATGCTTTTATTTTTAGCCTAAATTATTATTTAGATAATACACGTGCTAAGCGTACTAATTCTGGGTCTAATGTTTTGTTGTTATTTACAGAATCATGAAGGTCAATAGCTACAACTTTACCTTCGTTGATACCAAATACGATATTAGACTGACCATTGAGAAGTGCTAAAGCAGCTTTTTCACCTAACATACTAGCTTTTACACGGTCTTCAGCTGTTGGAGAACCACCACGTTGAACGTGACCTAATACAGTTACACGAGTATCGATACCAGTTTTTTCACCGATTTCTTTACCGATATCTACAGCACTGCCTACACCTTCAGCAACAACAACGATGCTATAACGGCGACCATTGTCATAAGATGTTTTGAGTTCATCACAAATTTTGTTAAGGTCATATTTAACTTCTGGAACGAGAACATATTCTGCACCACCAGCGATACCTGCCATCATAGCAAGCCAGCCACATTTACGACCCATAACTTCAAGAACGATGATACGACGATGAGCAGATGCTGTATCACGAAGTTTATTGATTGCATCTAAGATAGTGTTTAATGCAGTATCAGCACCGATAGTATAATCAGAGCCCCAAACATCATTATCGATAGTACCAGGAAGACCAACGATTGGCATACCTAAATCGCTTAATAAAGAACCACCAGTTAAGCTACCATCACCACCGATAATAACTAAACCTTCAATGCCATGGCTTTGAAGAATTTTAAGAGCTTCTTTACGAGTTTCTTCTTGTTTGAATTCTGGGCAACGAGCTGTACCTAAGAAAGTACCACCACGTTGGATAATATCACTAACGCTTTGAGAATTTAATTCTACGATACGATCTTCAAGCATACCTTTGTATCCATCATAGATACCAAATACTTTTACTCCTTCATAAAGAGCTGTACGAACTACCGCACGAGCTGCAGCATTCATTCCTGGGCTATCTCCACCACTAGTCATGATTGCAATAGATTTTAACATATCAAATTACCCCTTTTCTTCTTTGATATACAATATAATGCATATTATTAACTATATAGAAATGCTTATACTAAAATATAAACATATTCGCAACTTTTTAAATATCTGTATTTCCATCTACAGTATGATTTAATTTTACTAATACGCGCGTAATACGAACTCTATCTACTTCTTCGACAAAGAATTCATCATCGCCAAAGTTAGCTTTTTGACCTACACGTGGAGGAGTATCTACCTGTGTAGAAAGCCAACCACCGATAGTATCTATATTTTCTTCTTCAATATTAGTGCCAAACATTTCATTTACATCATCAAGTAACATTTTCGCATCAAGGGAATATAATTTCTCTGTACGTTTTTCTACTGTTGGTCTTTCTTCATCAAATTCATCTTGAATTTCACCAACAATTTCCTCAACAATGTCTTCTAATGTAACCATACCAGCTGTACCGCCATATTCATCTACAACAATAGCTAATTGTAAACGTTTTCCTTGCATAAGTTTTAACAAATTACGCACTGGCATAGATTCTGGTACGACAGTAACTTCTCTTAACAATGACCTAATATCAATATTTTTGCGCGCATATAATGGATTTAATAAATCTTTTATATGCAAAAATCCTACTATATTATCTTTATCTTCAATACAAACAGGATATCTTGTCATCTGTTCAGTCAACGCTTTTTTTACATTTTCATCAAAAGAGTCTTCTAAATACAAACAAATCATATCTGTTCGAGGGATCATAATCTCTCTAACTGTAAGATTAGATAAATCAAATACATTATCTACAAAAGTCAATTCTGTTTTATCAATATATCCATGTTTATGACTTTCTTCCATCAACAAGCGAATTTCTTCTTCACTATGAGCTTCTTCACCTTCACTTGCCACTTCAAAACCAAGGCGAATTATTACCCAGTTAGCTACATGGTTTAAAATCCATACAGCCGGCCACATAATCTTGTGGAAAATAAGCATTGGTATAGAAATATTAAGCGTTACAGTTTCTGCTTTTTGAATAGCCATAGATTTTGGTGCTAATTCACCTAAAATGATATGCATTGCTGTAATGAGAGAGAAACCTACCACAAGTGCTATAGAATGAGCAAAATCTTCACCAAAGCCAAAGAACTGCACAACAGGTACTAATAAAGCTGCAACAGCTGGCTCACCAACCCAACCTAAACCAAGGGATGCAAGTGTTATCCCTAACTGTGTTACTGATAAAGATGCATCTAAATGGTCTGTGAGCTTTTTGGCATATTTAGCTCGTGTATTACCTTCTTGTAAAAGAGTTTCCAAACGAGAGGAACGAATTTTTACAAGGGCAAATTCCGCCGCTACGAAAAAACCATTCATAAACACTAAAAATACTACTAAAATTAATTTCAACAGAACTTCAATTAGCTCCAATAATTAATTACCTGTATCAACTATTTATACTAACATTGAAACAGGTAATTCACCTCCTATATTGTATAAATTTAAATCTAGTATAATTATATAAAATCATAAGTTATTTTTCAACTTTTTCTTTATCTGAATATTTTTACGTTGTACTTACTTTTAATTTACATTTTAGTATAGTTAATAAAAATTCTTTAAATAGATTTAAAAATTCATATACTAGTTCAACGTATTTTGAGCTTTTTATATTACAGGAATTCCATTATTATCATCATAAGTAGCTATGCAATGAGGATAATTTGAACATGCCCAAAACCAACCATTTTTACCGCGAATTCTACGTAAATTGCCTTCTTTACAACGCGTACATAAATATTTTGATGTAGCTTTAATATTTTTATTTTTCTCTATAGGCATTGCTGAAAATTTTTCTTTAGGAGCGAAATTCATCTTTTTTGTATTTTCTCTAGCGATTAAATCCCAAGCTGAAATCAATTGATTATCTTGCTGAAATATCTCATTTTGCCCAGATTTTATATAATTTTTATCACTATTATTATAACTCATTTGTCGATAATTATTGAAATTAAATTTCGTTTTTTCTATATCTGGCTTGCCATCTACATCATTACAAGTCATGCGACAATTAGGAAAGTTAGAACAGCCCCAAAACTCACCATTTTTTCCTTTGCGTTTTACTAAAATACCTTGATTACATCTAGGGCATTTATATTCATGCTCTTGTACCAAAACGGTCTTTGTTGCTTTCATACATAAATTCTGCGTAAATTCTGCCTGTTTAGCTAAAAATTCTTCAATTGTTCCCTGACCTTCAGATAAAGAATGAAGATAGTCTTCCCAAACAGCTGTAGAGTCTGGATATGTCATTTCATCTGGCAGTGCATCAATTAAAATATACGCCGACTGTGTTGGCACTAAATATTTCTTTTTACCTTCAAGCTGTAAAAAATTTCTCTTTACTAAATCTTCGATAATAGTCGCTCTTGTAGCTTCTGTGCCAATACCATAAATATCTTTTAATTTTTTCTTAACTTCTACATCTTTTACATATTTATGAATATCTTTCATACCTGCAAGCAGTGTCGAACTTGTAAAGCGAGTTGGTGGTTTTGTAGATTTTTTATCATATTCGCCTTTTACATATTCTACTTCATCACCTTTTTTCATAAGTGGCAATGAATTTTGTTCTTCTTTTTCTTCATTATCTTCTTTTTTATCATCTTCATTTAAAGATTTTTCTTTATTATTTTGCACATATAATTCTTTCCACCCCATCTGTTTTACGACTCTACCACTTGTTACAAACAATTCTTGCATATATTCTATGCTGATTTTAGTCTGGTCATAAATATGAACTGGATAAAATTGTGCTATATATGCTTGAGCTATTAAAAAGTAAATATTTCTTTCTTCTATGGTCAAACTCATTAAATTGACTTTTACTTTTGTTGGAATAATCGCATGATGAGCTGTAATTTTTTTATCATTCCATGCTCTACTTTTCGTTTTTAAATCACATTTTTTTGCCCAATTAGTCAATTGCTTTTCATTGATATTATATAAATTCTGCAAAATAATTTTAGCATCACTAAACTGGCTTTGTGGTAAATATTCACAATCAGAACGTGGATATGTCGTCAATTTTTTCTCATATAATTTTTGTGCAGTATCTAATACTAATTGCGGGTCATATCCATATTTTTTACCTGCCAAAACTTGCAAACTAGATAAAGAAAATGGCAATCTTTGTGCTTCTTTTTTCTGTGCTTTTTGATAAGCTGTTATTTTTCCTGCTTCTGTTTTTTGAGCAAATTTACCAATTAAAACTTTAGCTATATTTTCATCAATCAAACGATTTTCAAAATCCAGTCCCGCCTGTGTATCTTTAGGCTTCCATGTGGCACTAAATTCACCATTTTGATGAGCAAATATCGCTTTTATCGTGAAATAATCCACTGGCTTAAAATCTTTTAATTCGCGTTCTCTGCGGACAACTAAAGCAAGTGTTGGCGTTTTTACTCTACCTACAGCAAATACACCTTTTTTTCCTGCTCTTCTTGCTGCCAAAGTATATGCCCTAGACAAATTCATACCGATAAGCCAATCTGCTCTTGCTCTAGCTAAAGCAGATTTTTTTAAATTTAAAAAATCTCGATTATCTCGCAAATCTTTATTAGCTTTTTTTATACTTCCTTCATCTAAAGCATTTAATAAAATTCGCTTTACAGGTTTTTGACAATTTAAATAATCTAAAACTTCATCAATCAATAATTGCCCTTCTCTATCAGGGTCGCCTGCATGAACTATTTCATCAGCTTTATCAATAAGATTTTTAATAATACCAAATTGCTTTTTGCAAGACTCATCTATAATCATTTTCCACTGTTTTGGTATAATCGGTAAATCTTCAGCTTTCCAATTTTTATATTTAGCATTGTATTCTTCTGGCTCAGCTTGACGCAAAATATGACCAAAAGCCCATGTTACAATTCCATCTTTAGTTATTAAATATCCATCTTTTCTTTGCACAGGGCCTGTCAAACATTTTGCAATCTCTGCTCCCATACTTGGTTTTTCAGCTATATATAAACGCATAATTTCATCTCCTAAATTATTTGAATTAATTAAAAATAAAATTATAAATCGCCACAAAAACAAATATAGTCCATGCTATGAGAAAAATTCCACAAATAGCTAAAAGCCAAGGCATTTTCGGCCCTAAATAATCTGCCTGTGCTTCTGATTTTGCTCTAACAGAAGCAGGTAACATCTGAAGCATTGCATATAAAATTCCCGGCACAACTACTGCATCATCTAATAATCCCAGTCCTGGTATCATATCTGGTAAAAAATCAATAGGACTTATAAGATATAAAAACGCTACAATTGTCATTGTCTTTATTATCTTAGGTGTATTTCTATTAAATAAAGCTGTAAATAAGATTAAAATATCTCTTCTACTTGAACTGATAAACGATATAATTCGTGTAAACATTTAAAATTCTCCTTAATAAAAATAAACTTATAAATTAAATCAAAATATCATCTATAAAATAAAAACTCTATATTAAATATTAATTATTATACTTAATATAGAGCTTTATGTGAACTATAATTTATTTTTCTATTTTTTCTTCTACAGATACTTTTTCTTCAGGGAAAACTATATCTGCTTCAAACATACGTTGCCATGGAAATCTTATTTGCGCATCAGCCACATAAGACTGACCTTCAAATTTTTCTAAGCCATAATCAACTATCATTTTCTGTAAAGCTTCTGTAGCTAATTTTTCTGCTGGTAAAGTTCTAGTTTTTGTATTACCATAATCGCCTTCACCAGGCATGGAATTCAATCTATTTGCTACAGCTTGTCTGATATTTGCCTGATAGAGCCAATCATCTAAATAGCGGACTTCAAGCATTTTTAAAATGCCCACTCTATCTGTATAATTTGCTCCCATGCCCATAGCCAAAGCATAACCTGTACTATTTGTAGGTGTATTCCAACCTGAATAAGCATTTAATTTATCCAATAAATTTTTACCATATAAACTAAACATTAAAGCATTATCAGAGCCATTACCAAATGTGATGTCGCCAATACCTACTTTTTTATTAGCCTGTACAGCTTCATCGACCATATTGACAAAATCTATGATATTTTCATTTGGTATATATACATTATTTAAATCATTAGCTGCACCTGTTGTACCGTCAAAATTAGTATTAACCATGAATACTAAATCTGCTCCTTTATCGCTATTGACTTTCATACCGCCAGCCATTTTGATATGAGTCGCTATAGAATTTTTAATTGGCTCATTAGAATATGCGGGTATCGTATTTTCTCCTGTACCTTTAGCATAATGAACACTTACAAATGGAATATCACCTTGTAAATTATTCACTGCTCTAGTCAATAAAACGTAACCAATTTCATCAATTCCAGCTACTGATTGATATTTCAACTCACCTAAATCACTGCCATAATTATCAAGCGCACGGCGTTCTTTATTGGTCTGTGAATATTTCGCATTATCATCACAACCTAATGCTAAATAAGTGATTACATCATTTCTAGCTAAATCAATTAAATTTTTACTTACTAAAAAATTGCCTTGTCTACGAGAAAGCCAATCATCTAAAGCTGCTTTTGGTATTTTTTGTTCATATTGTTTTAACTGTTTTCTTTCTTTATGTGTTAGTCCATCTTGTTCTAATTTATCAGTCAATGCAGTATAACGCGCAATATCTGTACCATATTGAGCATAATAATTTGCATCTTCACTACCTGACGCTTCACTTGTTTGAGGTGTTCTCATAATTGAGCCAAATACATATAATTTCATATTTGGATTTGCTTGATGTATCTTTTCAAAATTATGCACTCTAGCTAAAACAACATCTTCACTTAAATTATGCTTTCTTGAAGCAACAAGACTACCATAAACCATAGAGTCTGAAGATATTACTGCTGCATCAGCTTTTTTTGCATTTTCTATCACCCATTTAGATAACTCTTCTGGTTTTGCATAAGGATTTTCTCTATTACCTAGGAGTTCTTCTGGTGGTGTCAATACTTCATATCCTAAATCACGAATATTATCTGCTGTCTGCTTAAAAGAAATCGGTCTATTATCATGGGGTACAAAAATAATAGTTTTATTTAAACTAGCAAAAACAACATTCGGTACATAAACTACTATCATCATCAAAAAAAGACATAATAGTTGTTTTAAATATTTAAACTGCACTTTATCACCTCATTAATTATAAATATCTTAATCATAATAAATTATATCATAATTTCAATCATACTAGAAAAGCCTGCTGATATGCAGGCTTTTTAATCTAATATTTTAAATGCTTTTTCAATACTGTTTCATTTAATTTATTACCAGAAACATCGAAATTAGCTTCAAAAATTCTATTCCATGGCATTGTTATCGAAACATTTACTGCTTCATTAAATAAATTTAAATTATCACTTACAAAAGAACGCATTAATTTTGTACCATATTCTTCAATATATGGTCTTTTTGTATCTCCTATAGTTAAATAATCACCACTACCTGGCAATAAATTTAAGTAAGAGTTCACACTTTGACGAACATTTGCTTGATATACCCAATCATCTAGATATCTAGTCAATAATAATTCATTGCGTTTATCTTGGCTTATCTGATTGCCTACAATTCCCATGCCTAATGCAAAACCAGTGCTATTAGTTGCTGTATTCCAACCAGCATATCCATATAATTTATCTAATAAATCTCTATCTTGTAATTGTTTCATCAAAGCATTGTCTGCTCCATTAGCAAAAGCAATATCACCTACAGCCACATGATAGCCTGCATTGACAAAGCTTTCTATATCTTCAACAAAATCCATTGTATTATATCTTGGTTGAAGCGTATTTACTGGAGTATTAGCATCATATGTCCAGCCACTGCGATTAGTATTTATAAACATTACTAAATCAGCTTTTTTCAAATCATATGTTCTAATACCACCGATAGCCGTTATTTGACTTGTAAGTGTATTATCTATAGACTCATCTGAATATGTTGGCACAGTTGCTCCGCCATAACCAGAAGCATATTTTATATAAACATATGGCTTATAATTTTCTAATTCATTAACAGCTCTAGTTAAAACTAAAAGCCCAACTTCATCTAAACCAGTCAAAACTTGGAAACGATTATTTTTTAATCCTAAACTATTTGCATATTCTCTTAGCTCATTACTTTCTCTATGAGTCTGGGATAATTTAGCATTATCATCTTTTCCTGTTGCCATATACACTACATCATTGTTTTTAACTAAATTTATCAATTGTTTATTGACTTCTAAATTTGTTCTGCGACGAGAAAGCCAGTCTTTCAAAGCTGCCTCTGGCACACCTTCTCTTAGCGTTACTTGATAACTTTCATTTAACCCTGAAGTATCTGCATTATCAATTTTTGTATAATTAGCTATAGCTTTCCCATATTTTACATAGTATTCTGGCTCTTCTGTTCCTGAAGAAGCCCCATCTTTTGGCGTTCTCATGATAGAAGAAAATACATATATAGGCATTTTAGGGTGCGTATCATGCAACTTTTCTATATTTTTTACACGTCTTAACAATAAATCTCTTGGTATATGGTGTTTTCTTGAAGCTACTAAACTTCCATAAATCATAGCATCAGAAGATATTACTGCTACTTTATCTTTACCACCATTTTCCACTAACCAACGATTAATTTCTTCTGGTCTGCCAGCTTTATCTCTATCACCTAATAAATCTTTTGGTGGCATCTCTACAGTATAACCCATAGAACGGATTACTTGTGCTGTTTGATCGGAAGATATCGGTCTATCATCTTGAGGCACATACAAAATTACTTTTTTCTCATCTTTAGCAAATACTTTTTCTACATTAAAAATATTTACTAAACAAACGACTAAACAAACGCCTAAAACTAGTTTTTTCCAACTCCTAGAATACAAAATTTACACCTCTCCACTGCCAAATAGCGTATTATCTTCTCTGCTTTTTATTTTCTTTCATCTTCTTTTTTTGCTCTTTAGTTAAAGTTATTCCTGCTGCTTTTAAATCTTCAGGATTAACCTGATCTATAATTTTTGTTAAAAGCTCTTTTCTATGTTCTTTTTCATAATCTAATATAGCTTGATAAAAATTATAATCTACATCTTTTACACTCATTGTATTCATATTTTGAGTTGGTCTTTCATAATTAACATACAAAGAGTTATATCCTTGATCTAAATATACACATTCTGTATATTCTACTGTTTTATCTTTTATATTTATTCGCAAATATTCTGCTACACCAGACAATTCATCAAATCTATATGTGCTTAAATTTCTCCATTGTCTTTTCATTATCACATCTTGAATTTGCATATTATCAAAAAGTCTTACTGTTGGCACAATTAAAATATTCGTGTCGGCAATGCCATCTGCTCCAATTTCATAGGTCATAGCATCTTTATTAAAATAATAACTTGAACGAGGTGTTGCCTGCACCCACTGAAAAATTTCTTCAGATAACGGTTCTGTCGCCGCAAAAGAATTATTTATTGGAAAACTAATAACAGTCATTAAGCTTAATACTAAAATAAAAAGATATCTTTTCACTATATTTCTCCTTTCTTCAATATACAAATAACTATCTAACTATATAATGATATCATATTTAATATTCAATTTAAAGATAATAACTATTATTATTAAATTTATACTAAAAATTTTTTCACAATTATGGTATTATATGATAGTATACAAAATAAATCTCAGAAAGGTTTTGTCATGTCAATAAAAGAATATTTTAAATTTGAAGAACGAAAAACTTCTTATTTTACTGAAACCCTTGCTGGTTTTACTACTTTTTTAACTATGGCATATATCATCATCTTAAATCCTAGTGTTCTAAGCCAGACAGGTATGGATTTTAATGGTGTATTTTTTGCCACAATAATTGCAACTATTGTTGGTTGTTTATTCATGGGGATTTTTGCTAATTATCCTATAGCAATTGCTCCTGGGCTTGCAATGAATGCTTATTTTAGTTTTGTTGTAGTAATTTCCATGGGAATTCCTTGGCAAGAAGCTTTAGGTGCTGTATTTATTTCCGCTTTAATCTTTTTAATCCTTTCATTGACATCATTTCGTCAAGCTGTTATCAACGCTATACCAGCTTCAATGAAAGAAGGTATCAGTGCTGGTATCGGTTTATTTATCAGTTTTGTCGGTCTTCAAAGTGCCCATATTATTGTAGCTTCTCCAGCTACCCTAGTTACTCTTGGTAATTTTACTGATCCTGTAACTTATATGTCACTTATCGGTTTATTTATAAGCATTATTTTAGTGGTAAATAATGTACGTGGTGCCTTGTTTTTAGGCATGATTATTACCTCTATATTATCTTTCCTTTTTGGTTATATCAGTTTACCTGATACTATTTTCAGTACACCTGAACTCGGTAATACATTTATGCAAATGGATATCATGGGAGCTATTTCTCATAATCTTTATACTATAATTTTTACATTTTTCATTGTTACTTTATTTGACACTACTGGTACTATGCTCGGTATTGCCAAACAAGCAGGATTGATGAAAAATGATACTTTTCCTAATGTAAAAAGCGCTCTTTTAGCAGATTCTATCGCTAGCCTTGTTGGTTCTATTTTTGGTACAAGTCCAACATCTGCCTATGTTGAATCTGGTTCTGGTGTAGCTAGTGGTGGTCGTACTGGTTTTGTAAACGTCATCATTGCTTTATTATTCCTCTTAATGCTTTTTACAGCTCCAATTGCTAAAGTTTTATCCACTGTTCCAGCAGTTACTGCACCAGCATTAATTATTGTTGGTTTTTATATGATGAGCAGTTTATCTCGTATAAATTGGGATGATATGCAAGAAGCTTTTCCTGCTTTCTTGATTTTTCTAATGATGCCATTATCTTACAGTATCACTGATGCTGTTGGTATCGGTATTATCTCTTATTGCTTAATAAAAATATTCTCTGGAAAAATTAAACAAGTTCACCCTCTACTTTATGTATTTATGCTTTTGTTTATTATCCAATTTGTAGTCTTAAGCAATTAAAAATTTGATACTTAAGGAGGTCCTTTATCTTCTATGTTTTTTCGCAAATATAAAATTCTTGGTAGTTCTTTAATTGTCGCAGCTTGTATCAGTATTGGTTTTCCTAGTCAAGCTAGTATGACTCCTATGCAAAATAATTATACCTTAAAAGGCTTAAGTCAACATCAACAACGCGAAACAAGTGCTGTTATTGCTTTAAAAACTGATAATGATGATAATACTTTTGATAAAAAAGAAACATCTAATCACTCTGTATCAGAAAAAATCGCTGCTATTTTAAAAGGCGACTCTGATAAAAAAGAACAAGATAAAGTAATAAATTATGGCAGTTCTTCTATCATGGGTTCAGCTATTGCAACTCGTGAACAATGCGTAAATTACTTGCTCAAAAATAACCCAAATCCTAAAATTACAGTTTCTGCTGAAGAATTAGTTGATTATTATTATGAAGAAGCTGGTAAAGAAGGAATTCGTCCTGATGCAACTTTTGCTCAAGCTTTAAAAGAAACAGGATTTTTTAGATATGGTGGTACAGTAACACCTGACCAAAATAATTATTGCGGTCTAGGTACAACAAGTGCTACTGTAAAAGGTGCTTATTTTGAAACAGCTCGTATTGGTGTTAGGGCTCATATCCAACATTTGTTGGCTTATGCTTCCGTTAGACCTCCTCGTGAAGATGTAGTAGACCCACGTTATTCCTTAGTTCGTGCCGTTTATTCTACATCAACAATTGATACATGGCCTGGTTTAAATGGTCGTTGGGCAGTTCCTGGAAATAATTACGGACAAGAAATTCTACAAATTTTAGATAATATTACAAAAGAATAAATAAAAAGAGTTGAAATATATACTTGAAGATTTTCAAATTAATATTTCAACTCTTTTTTATTAAAAATTTTAAACTCATCCAAAAATCCATATTCTAAGCGATAAATAAACTGTTATACTATTTTTCACTTATTTGCTATAATAAACATAATTATTTTATTTAAATACATTATATTAAAAATTTATGATAGAAGGTGTTAATTTGATAAAATTTCCTAAACAAACAAAATACAGTTCCTCTCATCGTTTACGAGAAATGGTGCTTGTTTTACGTAAGCATAATGTACTTACAAGCGATATGACACCTGAAAAATTGCGTTTAATCCTAGAAGATTTAGGTCCTACATTTGTAAAATTAGGTCAAATACTCTCTTTAAAACCAGGATTTTTACCTGCCGATTATGCCATTGAACTGACTAAATTGCAAACACAAGCTAAGCCTTTAGATTTTAGCATCATCAAAAACTGCCTTGAAAAAGAATATAATAAAAAATTAGAAGATGTTTTTCTCGATATAGATGACCATGCACTTGGCTCTGCTTCTATAGCTCAAGTACATAAAGCTACATTAAAAACTGGTGAAAAAATAGTCATCAAAGTACAACGTCCTGGAATTTATGAAGTAATGGCTAAAGATATAGTTTTATTAAAACGAGCTGTATCTATCTTACAAGTCTTTAAAACTTCATCTAGCATTTTAGATTTTAACGCCATTCTTGATGAAATGTGGAATATCACAAAACAAGAAATGGATTTCATGATGGAAGCTGAACATATTGACGAATTTAAACGACTCAATAGTGAAGATATTTTCGTTGATTGTCCTACTGTAAAACATGAACTGACTACAGCTCGCGTGCTTGTAATGGAATATATTGACGGTCATCGCATTGATGAAATAAGCAAATTAAAAGCCCAAGGTTATAATGTTGAAGAATTAGGTATTCATCTTGGCAAAAATTATGTAAAACAAATCATTGAAGATGGCTATTTCCATGCAGATCCTCACCCAGGTAATATTTGGATAAAAAACGGTAAAATTATTTGGCTTGATTTAGGTATGATGGGACGCTTATCTTCTAAAGAACGTGATGCTTTAAAAAAAGCTGTTTACGCCCTTGTTCAACATGATACTTATGAAATGAAAAACGCTATTTTAACTTTAGGCACTGTTCAAGGAAAATTAAATCATATCCAACTTTATGAAGACATTGATAATCTAATGAACCGTTATAGTAATGCCAATTTCCAAACATTAAAATTAAGTGAATTAGCACATGATATCATAACTGTTGCTCGCCGTCATAAACTTTCTATAAATCCTGGTCTAAGTATGTTTGCTCGTGGTGTCGTTACGATTGAATCTGTTCTCAAAATTTGTTGTCCTAATGTCAATTTTATTGATATTTTTGCCTCTTACATGCGAGCTGATTTTAAACGAAATTTCAGTTGGAAAGAAGAATTTACTAAATTCAAACGAGATAGCTATTTAATGCTTCAAAAATCCATGCATATACCAGAACAATTATCTGATATCCTAAAAATGACAATGAGCGGACAAACTAAAGTTAATTTAGACTTAACAGGCTCAGAAGAACCTCTTCGTCGTTTAGATAAAATGATTAATAAATTAATCATCGGTATCATTTGCTCTGCACTACTTTTAGGCTCTAGCATTATCTGCACTACTAATATGACACCTCAAATAATGGAAATCCCTATTTTAGGTGTATTAGGATATTTAGTAGCCGTCTTCTTATCAATTCGTTTAATGATTAACATTTTTAAAGAAAAATAGTTTTTTATGTTCATTTCTTTGGTGACAAAGAAACGAACCAAAGAAATCACCGCAGATAAAATTTTAGTTTTGAAAATAATTATCTTTTCATACAACGCTTAGAAACTCGCTTCGCTCAAACATTCAGACTAAAAACGTATTCAAAGATAATTATTTTCAATAACCTTACGGTTACCACAAAATTTTATAATGCGGAAAATAAAAATCACTACATTATCTATAACTATTTAATAATCAACAATAAAATAATACCAAATATTTCCCGCATTTTAGCATCTTTTTGCGGTAGCCATAGGCTATTGGTAAAGATAAAAATATGACAATGGTTTTAGTTCTACTGTTTGAACGTAGTGAGTTTAGAACGTTGTTGGCATATTTTTATCTTTGCCAAAGTAAAAAGTGCGTGAGCGGGCAATTTTCTTTTTGTTTCGTTTTTCTTTTATATAAAAGAAAAATGAATATAACAAATATATTTACAATGAAAGGAATGTTTTTTATGCAAGGAATTAGAGGGGCTATCACTGTAGAGAACGATAATCGTGAAGAGATTATTGAGGCTGTCAAAAAATTATTAATAAACATTCTTGAAGCTAATGATATTACTGCTGAAGATATTGGTGCTGCTTTATTTAGTGCTACTAAGGATTTATCTAGTGTATTTCCTGCTTTTGCTGCACGTCAATTACCTAATTGGGATTTAGTGCCACTTTTTGATGCTCAACAGTTATATGTAGAAAACAGTATGGAAAAATGTATCCGCGTGTTACTTTTGGTGAATACTGATAAAACACAAAAGGAAATAAAACATATTTATTTAGGTAGAGCAAGTCAACTTCGCCCTGATATTGCAAAAGCTTAACTGGTGTTATTATGTCAGAAACATTTTATCGCCTTTTATTTATATTTATTGATGTTATCTTACCTCTAACTATAGGATATTATTTCCATAAATATAAGATAATATCTTTAAATACTTGTAATTTCCTCTTAAAATTAAATATCCGTTTCATCATGATAATCACTGGACTTGGTAGTTTTTGGTTGATAAAAATAGACCAAAATTTATTTTTATTGGCATTCGTAGGAATTATCCTCATTTCAGCACTTCCAGGATTATTAGCTTGTCCATATGTAAACTGGCGACTTGGTAAAAATATACGCAATAGCGGTGCTTATCTTTTAAGTAGTATGCTCTCTAATACAGGTATTTTAGGTGGTTTATGTGCTTATATAGCTATGGGACAATTAGCTTATGCTTATGTCCAAGTTATCGCTATGGTACAAAATATTTTTACACTTTCTTTTTGTTTTCCTCTAGCTGAATATTTTCATCAAAAATTCACATCTGGTTCGAAAGCAAAATTTCAACCGCATTGGCGTTCTATTCTAATCAGTTGGAACCAAATTGGTTTACTTAGTATGTTTATCGGTGCTATCTTAAATATTTACGAAGTACCTCGTCCTGATATTTTTGACCCCATTTTTAATGCTTCTGTCCATCTAGGTGCTTGGTTTGGTATTTTACCTGTAGGTTATTTATTAAATTTTAAAGCAGCTCGCCTATATAAATATCTAGCTTTGACTATTGTACCTGTTCGTTTTCTTATCATACCTATATTATCATTTATCACCGCTAGCTTATTTACAGATAATACTTTACTCATTTCAGTCATCACTTTGATTGGCATGTGTCCTATTGGTATCAATTCTGTTGTAGTTACTCAACTATATAAATTAAACACCAGTATTGCTGAGGCAATCTTTTTAATCACTACTATTATCTTTATTTTTATAGCTTATCCTATATTTTTATTTTTAATGACATAAAAAAGCAGTCAAATACTTTAATTATACATAAGTATTTGACTGCTTTTTCTCATCTTATAATATAAATTTTTAGTCTTTCATGTAATCAGTAAATAAATTTTCTGCTTTCACAAAATCAGAAATTTTATAGACACCACGCATTACTTCTCTATAATTTTCCGGTGTCAAAGATTGTGGTCCATCAGATAAAGCTTTTGCAGGATTTGGGTGAACTTCAATGATAAGTCCATCTGCTCCAGCTGCTATTGCTGCAAAGCTCATAGGTTTTACCATTCTCCATTTACCTGTACCATGACTTGGGTCTACGATAATTGGTAAATGACTTAAATGTTTTACTGCTGCTACAGCACTCATATCTAATGTGTTTCTTGTATATGTTTCATAAGTACGAATACCACGTTCACATAAAATTACATTATGATTGCCTTCATTCATAATATATTCAGCAGCATTTAACCATTCATCAATAGTAGCGCAAAGACCACGTTTGAGCATAACTGGTTTATTACATCTTCCAACTTCTTTTAATAAACGGAAATTTTGCATATTACGTGCACCAATCTGTAAAATATCCGCATAATGAGCTACAGCATCAACAGCTTCTACTTCTGTTACTTCTGTTACTACTTTTAATCCTGTAACTTCACGAGCTTCAGCCAAATATTCAAGACCTTTATTTTCAAGACCCTGGAAAGAATATGGAGAAGTACGAGGTTTATAAGCGCCACCACGTAAAAATTGTGCTCCACCGGCTTTTACGATTTTTGCTGCTTCTAATAATTGTTCACGAGATTCTACTGCACATGGGCCTGCCATTACTACTACATTGCCATCACCGATTTTTACACCATCTACATCAACAACAGTATTTGCTGGGTGGAATTCACGGCTGGCTAATTTATAAGATTTAGAAATAGCCACTGTCTGTTCTACACCTTCCATTGCCTCTACTGCTAGTGAACCCATACGAGTTTTGTCACCTATTACACCAACAATTTTCTGCTGTGCACCTTCCATTATCTTAGCTGTGAGCCCTACACTTTCGATAGCTTTTACTACAGCCATGATATTTTCTTCTCTTGCATCAGAATTCATTATTACAACCATTATTTATTCCACCTTTTCATTTATCTATATTTAAGATTAATTTATTTCATTTACTAATTTATTACTAGCTTTATATACTGGGAATTTTCCCAAGTTTTTAAGCCAAAAACATTTTTTACTAGCCTGCATAAGTGCTTCCTGTAAAATATCTTTATCCACATTAGCATCTATTTCTATGAAAAAAATATACTCGCCTAAACTTGTACGCGCAGGTCTTGATTCAATTCTTGTCATATTTACTTTTCGACAAGCAAAATCACCCAAAAGTTCGTATAAACTGCCAGCTCTACCATCTATCTGACAAATTATCATCATATTGGCTACATCTTGATATTTTTTTACTTTATCTTTATTAGTCAATAAAATAAATCTAGTAAAATTATCTTCAACATCTTGAATATCTGTATCTATTATCTGCAAATTATATAAATTAGCTGCTGTTTTTGTCGCTATTGCCGCATAACCATCTCCATAACAGCTTGCTTTTTCTGCTGCTCTAGCTGTACTAGAAACAGATTCTGTCTTTGCCGTTGGATAATGACTCTTTAAATATTCTCTACATTGAGCTAATGGTTGAATATGAGAAATTATTGTGTGTATCTTAGCATTAGGATTTTTTGTTAATAATTGATTATGTACACTCCATATTAATTCAGACTCTATCATTAAGTCAACATCATGAGCCAAAGTATCCAAGGTAATACGAACTGAACCTTCTATTGAATTTTCCACTGGTACTAAACAATAATCTACATCTTTTTGTGCAACAGCTTGTATCGCATCTTGTATTGTATTATATGCCACTAAATTCATTTTTTCTTTACGCAAATTAGCCATATAAATTGCAGCTTCTTCACTATTTGTTCCATGAGGTCCTAAAAAAGCTAATTTCTTCATGAAAAGCCTCCTTTCTTTTTTATCTAATTGATTTAAAAATAATAAAAGCCTCACCCTAATATAAGGGCGAGGCTGAATTCACGGTACCACCTTATTTATCTATAAAAATATAGATATCTCTCATCAAGTACGGGACTAATCCGATACTGTCCTTTTCGATAACGGTAAGGCTCCGGCTCCACCTACAATAAGTTCAGCGAGCAATTCCGAGGTGAACTTCAATAAATACTCTCATATCAAGTTTCCAGCATCCTTGACTCTCTGTCATGATTATATTTATCTACTTTTCCTCTTCATCATCTTTAGCGTGTTTACATAATATCATATAAAAAAATAAAATGCAATAGTTTTTATTGTAACTTTGTAATATTTAAATAAAATTATCATCAATATAATTTTTCAATTACACTATCATCTATTTTAAAACAATGCTCTTTTGCTGGAAATGTTTTTGCTTTTGTTTCTTCAATATAACCTTTAAAAGCTTTTGTCATTTCTTCACCAACATTTGCAAAGCGTTTCACAAATTTAGGTTTAAATCCGCCAAACATACCAAGCATATCTTGATATACTAAAATCTGACCATCGCAATCACTACCTGCACCAATGCCAATTGTCGGTATATTTATTTCTTCAGTGATAATTTTTGCCAATTTATCAGGAATACATTCTAACACTACAGCAAATGCACCTGCTTTTTCTACAGCTTTTGCTTCTTGAAGAATTCTTTTGGCAGCCTCTTCACTTTTCCCTTGAACTTTGAAACCACCAAAAGCATTAACAGATTGTGGTGTAAGCCCTATATGTGCCATAACAGGAATAGAAGCTTCGACAATTGCCTTTATCTGTGGGCAAACACTTTCTCCGCCTTCTAATTTTACTGCCTGACAATGACCTTCTTGCACTAAACGACCTGCATTTTTCACAGCATCATAAACAGATGTCTGATAAGACATAAATGGCATATCACCTACAACTAAAGCATTTTTTGCTCCTCTAGTAACAGCTTTTATATGGTGTATCATATCTTCCATAGTAACAGATAATGTATCTTCATAACCAAGCATGACCATGCCCAAGGAATCACCTACTAAAATTCCATTAACTCCAGCTTCATCAATCAACTTTGCTGTAGAATAATCATATGCTGTAAGCATTGTAATTTTATCTTTGTTTTCCTTTTGCATTTTAAATGTTGATACTGTATTTTTCACTATCAAAAACCTCTTTCATTTCACTATAATCTTTTAATGAATTTTTACTTTGTGCAATTTCAATTAATTTTTGTGATAATAACTTATAAATTTCTTTTTCTTGATTTAAATTTTCTTGATTAAATGCATTTAAATGTTTTTTTATCGTAACTACATCATTTCTCTCTACTGGGCCAGTCAAAGCATCTTTAATATCAAAAGTAGCTAAATTAGCTACATTTCCCTGCAATAATGGCAATAAAATATTTTTCGCCATCTTTTTATCTACACCACAACGATTTAATAAATCTATACTCGTGGCAAATAGAGCTGTAACTAAATTACTAGCCATTACTGCACTTGCATGATATAGTGCTTTTTTTTGCGTATCAATTTTTATGATGTCATTACCACATTTTTGAAAAATCTGCATCAAGCTATCTAAATATTCACTATTACCTTCAATAGTAAATACAGCATTTGCTAAATTTTTATAAGCTTCATACCTATCATTTATCGCACAAAGTGGGTGGATAGAATATGCATATGCACCTTTATTTTGAGCATCAAAAAAAGCGGTCGAAGATATCGAACCGCTACAATGACAAATATTTTTATTTCTAATATCCAGATTTCTCATATAATCCCAAATTTGACTAATACTACCATCAGGCACTGTCAAAAATAAGGTATCACTGTCTTTTAAGATATTTTCAAGATTTATATATAATTTAGTACTGGTAAAATCTGCTGCTGATTTTGCCGATTTTAAAGATTTACTAAAATAACCTACAATCTCTACATCATTTTGACTGCAATTATTTTGTAAATATTTTCCTAGGGAAAAGCCTACTTTCCCCGCACCAATAAATCCTATTTTCATTTTATCACCTCTTTTTCTTGGAAGTAATACAATGAAATCTCTGGTAAGGTCTTGTTCTTTCGATACAATCCTTTTTAATTAGATAAAAATAAAAGTTTGTGGTACAGTTTCGCTTCGAATACTATCCATCACATAATATATCATTTATTATCTATTTCGTATAGAGCTAAAATTTATTTTAATAAATCTTAAATTTTTTCAAAAAAAACATTTGACAAATATAAATCAATCTGATATTATAATATACGCGGTTAAGACAACCGCAAACAAATGGCCTTGTAGCTCAGCTGGATTAGAGTGTTTGACTACGAATCAAAAGGTCGCAGGTTCGAGTCCTGCCAAGGTCACCATTTGTAATGGGTAGGTGCCCGAGTGGTTAAAGGGAACGGACTGTAAATCCGTCGCCGTAGGCTACGATGGTTCGAATCCATCCCTGCCCACCATTTTGTAAATTAAAGCTTCGATTTTATCGGAGCTTTTTTGTTTTTCATCATCATTTAAAACTAAAGCACTAATAGTAAGTATAATAACTATTAGTGCTTTTATTTTTATAAAAAAAATTGTACCCTAACAAAAACATTAGGGTACATAATATTATAATTTTATTAGAGGCTATTTTATTATTTATCAAGACAAATTCTTTCAGCAGCTAAATGTTTATCCAAAACTTCTTTATTATTAAATGGAGTCAATCTAAAGGATAATTTAAAGTCTTCAAATTTTGCACGATATTTATCCAATTGCCACTGACCACAAGAATTTGTACCTAAAGCATTTTGTTTGTAATCTACATTAAATATAATGTAATCACGTTTTACTAAATCACAAGTATGTTTTGCATCATCTAAATCTTTATCTTCATACCAAGAAGCACTGAAATTAAAATCACCTTCAGTTGATGCTAAAAGACCCATACCTCTGTCATTTGTCATAGATACCCATTTACAACCCATATGATTTCCATTTTCTTGAGGAATTACATAGTTTGTAAATAATCCATCTACAGTATTTGCATATAAGCCCATTTGCGCTGCTTCTTTAGAGTCTGCATAGTTTTCGCCAGGTCCCATACCGAAATAGCGTACATGTTCCATAGATTTATCTAAATGCATGCTTACACCAATTCTAGGTAACATATCTGGTGCTAAATCAACTCTACCAGAAGGAGTGCCTTCTACATCAATTAAGATATCGCCAGATGGGCATACTGTATATACATATTTTGTTTTGAAGTGCCATGCACTATTAGTTGTACTATTGATTGTATCTACTTCTACTTTTAAGATATTGCCTTCCATGTGATAATCAATATTCATCACTACTTCATGTTCAAGATGTAAGAAGTATACTTTTTTCAATTTATCAATGATTTCCATATCATTGCTGATAGGTGCTCTCCATAAAGTTAAGCGAGGACCTTTGCTCAATACTTGCATACCATCACGAACGATATTCATTAAATTACCATTTACTAAGTTAAAGTCTAAAGAGAAGTTAGCGCCTTTTACATGTAAAGTAGTATGTTCTTTTTCAACATTTAAAATACCTTCTGGTCTTACCACGATACCTTCTTTATATAAAGGTAATTCAAATTGAGCAGTAGCAAGTTCATGACCGCTAGAAGCATAGCTTGTATCTTCTCTTAATTGATAAGAAATATTTACATAGTAATGAGCTCCTGGTTTTACTTTAATTGCAGATAAATCATATGGTAATGTAATGTCTTTATTTGCTCTAGCTTCAATAGAAGGAACAGCCATAAATCCAGTTTGAAGAATTACATCATCTTCCATAACTTTATAAACGAGATTAAATCTATCTAAATTTGCAAAATCATAACGACTTAATAAGTTTATGATACCTTTTTGAATATCTACAGCAGTAGTTGTAATTGGTTCAATAACTTTTTTATATTCATATAAACCTGGAGATGGTGTTCTATCTGGCATGATTAAGCCATCAATGCAGAAATCTTTATTGCTTGGGTCATCACCAAAATCTCCGCCATAGCGATAATATTTTTCTCCACTTTCTGTGAAGGATTCAATACCATGGTCAAACCATTCCCAAACGAAACCACCTTGTAATTTATCATGAGCATATACTAAGTCTTGATAATCTTTTAAGTTTCCTGGGCCATTACCCATTGCATGGCAATATTCGCAGTGAACATGTGGTTTTTTAGATTTTTCAATGATATCTTTCATGAGATATGGTTTCTTTGGATTTTCAATCCATGTGTACATTGTAGAATAAACATCAGCAGATTCTACATCAAAGTCGCCTTCATAATGAACTAATCTTGTAGGATCCATTTCATGTGCTACATCTGTCATTTTGCGGAAATTGCAACCAAAAGCAGATTCATTTCCTAAAGACCAGAAGATAATAGCAGGATGGTTTTTATCGCGTTCAATCATGCGAGTCATTCTAGAAACATAAGCAAGTTCCCAAGAAGGATCATCTGTAATCCATTTATAATCGCCAGTCAATTCAAAACCATGACATTCCAAATCTGTTTCAGCGATTAAATACATACCATATTCATCACATAAATCGTATAGATAATAAGAATTAGGATAATGAGATGTACGAATTGCATTGATATTGAATTGTTTCATTAAAATAATATCTTTTTCAATTTCTTCTCTAGATACTACACGACCATTTTGCGGGCTATAATCATGACGGTTTACACCTTTAAATTTAATAGCTACACCATTTACTAAGAAAGTTTCACCATTTAATCTAATATTGCGGAAACCTACATTTTGAGGAATAACTTCTACAATTTGACCGTCATCTTCTACAGTCATAAATAATTTATACAAATAAGGTGTTTCTGCTGTCCAATGATTTACATCAGCGATTACTTCATCAATACAAGCTTTGCCTTCTTTAGCTACTACAGTTTTTGTAAATACAGTATTTTCACCAGCATCTACTAATTCAAAAGTAACATTAACTTCTTTTGTTGTACGTAAGAAAGCTTCTACTTTGAAAATACCATTTTTATATTCATCATCTAAATCAGCAATTACTTTATAATCATTGATACCATCTTTAGGCACACCTATTAATTCTACATCGCGGAAAATTCCACTTTCCCACCACATATCTTGGTCTTCTAAATATGTGCCATCAGACCATTGATATACACGAACAGTTACATCATTTTCTTCGCCAACACGAATGATATCTGTAATATCAAATTCAGATTCATTTCTAGCAACTTTGCTATAGCCTACTTCCTTGCCATTAATCCATAAATGATATGCAGAGTCTACACCGCAAAATCTAATGATGATTTTTTTATCGCGATAGCTTTCTTCTACAAAAAATGTACGTTTATAAATACCTGTTGGGTTTTCTGTTGGTACATATGGTGGATTAATAGGGAAATTATACCATAAATCAGAATAGTGCATTTTGCCGTAGCCTTGTAACTGCCAATTTCCTGGAACTGTGATATCGTCCATTTTAGTTACATCAAAATCACTATTAAAGAAACCTTCTGGACTATATTCTGGAGCATCTAAAAACATAAATTTCCAAACGCCATTTAAATTTTTAAATGCATGAGTATATCTATTGTTGTTTAAAAGTGCCTTTTCTTTAGATGGAAATGTCAAGAAATGTGCTCTTGCTGGCATTCTATTAATTCCATCAATTTGATGATTTTCCCAAGTTTTCATAAAAAATTCCTCCTAAATAATATCTAAATTTATTTATTATTTTTGATTTAATTTCTTTTCATAACGGTTCCAACAAATCCAAGCAATACCCATAAATACTACTACACCTAATACGTTATAAACCAGTGTTAAAATAGGATTTGCTGCATCTTGAGGTAATGTACCATCTAAATATTGCATGATTAATGTTGGGTCTGGAACTGTAGACATGAAGAATACGAAAATGAATACAAGTAATAAGAATACACCTGCAAAGATACCAAAATTTCTACTACCAAATCTAAAGCTTCTATCCATATCGTCTTTTTTCCAACGTAAAACGATATAACCAATCAATAATAATAATACTGGTAATAAAGATGTTGCTGCTGTCATGTTGATGAGCATCTGTAAGAAGCTATCCATATTTCCGATACCTAAAGCTGGAATAATGAGCAATACGCTAACTACGATACCTTGTACAATTAAAGCATTTGTTGGGTTACCTTCATGATTAGTTTTTACAATCCATTTACCAAAAATACCTTCTGGAATTTCAGAAAAGAATACTTTTACTGGAGCTGCTGTCCAAAGAGCTAAAGAACCTAAGCTTCCTAAGAATAAAATTACACCTACTAAGCGAACCATGATATCGCCTGGAATACCAAAATGTGTACCTAAAATTTTAAATACATCAAAAATACCATTAGCAAAGTTATTTTGTAATGCAGCTGTAGGAACTACTAAACCTACGGCAATGGAACCTAATACATACATCAAACCAACAAAGATAGTGGATAATACCATTACCTTTATAAAAGTTTTATTACCGCCCTTTACATCTTTTATGTAAACACCAATACTTTCACCACCACCACAAGCTTGTAAAACCCAAGCCATAGTCATAAAGAAAGTCCAATCAAATCTTGGAGTGATTGTTTCCATAGAAAATTCTTGTGCAGGAGCTTCACCTAAACCAAATACTACGATAAACGCTAAGATAACAAACGCTATACCCATGAATAATCTGGCACTACCTGCTAAGTTTGTAACAATAGAAATCCAACTTACACCTTTGATACAAACATATGTTGCAATCCAGAATAACACTATTGAAACTAATGCAATAATCAATGTAGAATTATCACCCACAAAAACGTTCGTACCAAAAAGTGCATAAGAACCTTGAATTAATGTCTGTGGCAATAAAGAACCGAAGAAGAATAAATTTACAAAGAAATAACACCATGCACCTAAAAATGCCCATTTAGAACCTAAAACGCATTCTAACCAACTATGAATACCAGATTCTTTATCAGAGTTTGCTGATGCAAATTCACTCATCATCAAAATAAATGGTAAGAAATAAAAAACAGAACCAAATATATAAGCTGGAATAGTAGCTAATCCAATTTGTATGCTATTATTAATAATACTTGGAAAAGTATATACTGCCGAAAAAGTCATCATCATTAAAGCTATTTGACCTAATCTCGCTCTTTGATTATCCATAACAATTCTCCTTTTCTGTATATTCTTATTATTCTTTTTAATTTAATAAATAAAAGATAATAAAAATAACAAATTATCAATCTTTTTATCAAGTATATACGTATTTACTTCGATTATTATTATAGCATTTGCCCTTATCAGACTCTATCAGCTATGTTGAAATATTTTATATTTATGTTGATAAAATATTATATTTAAAATATATATTTGTTGATTTTTTATACTTATGTTGACAGAGGTGCATTGACTATCTCAAGAATTCTTCTTATAATATACTCAAATAAAAATATTGAAGGTGTTTTTATGGGAAAAATCTTTAAAAATGATGTAAGTGTTTTATTCAACAACAATCCTATAAGCGAAGATTTCCACCTCTATGAATGTGGTTATGAAGAATGTAAGCCAACTAAACCTTATGAATTTGTTCCTATTGATTATTGGGTAATTCATTATTGCATTGCCGGTGAAGGTATTTTTCAAATCGAAGATAAACAAAACCATATTAAAGCTGGCGATATTTTTATGATACCGCCTTATACAAAAAACAAATATTATCCTTTACCTGAAAATCCTTGGAGTTATCATTGGATCGGTTTACGAGGAAAGCAAATTCACAAACTTTTAAGCATGTGCGGATTAAGCCCAGAAACGTATATTATTCATAATGAATTAGATACACATCTTAAAAATCTTTTTGAAAAAATTTATCAAGAATTTCAACGAGAACGTTATTTTAAAAGTATTTCTACAACTTTTTTATTATTTGACTATCTTGGTAATCATTTACGCTTAAAACAAAAAGCAGAACTTTCAACTACAGAAGTTTATTTCAATGCTATTTTAAATTACATTCACAAAAATTATGCTGACAATATCAGTATTTCTGATATTGCTACCGCCAATAATATCGACAGAACATATGTCTTTAAATTATTTCAAAAATATTTAAAAATCAGTCCTAGTCAATATTTACAACAATATCGTCTAAGTAAAGCATGTACATTATTGAGAAAAACTTCTTTGAGTATAACAGATATTAGCTATACTGTAGGTTTTCAACATGCTCCTTATTTCACTAAATTATTTACACAATACATTGGAGAGACGCCTTCTGAATATCGCAAAGAATATATGCGTTTTGGTGAAGACTCTTTTTCTTAAAAAAAATTTATAAAAAACACTTGCCAAAAAAATATATCTATGCTATTATATAGAAGTTGCTTGTGAGAGCAATAAACAAATGGCCTTGTAGCTCAGCTGGATTAGAGTGTTTGACTACGAATCAAAAGGTCGCAGGTTCGAGTCCTGCCAAGGTCACCATTTGTAATGGGTAGGTGCCCGAGTGGTTAAAGGGAACGGACTGTAAATCCGTCGCCGTAGGCTACGATGGTTCGAATCCATCCCTGCCCACCATTTTGTAGATTAAAGCTTCGATTTTATCGGAGCTTTTTTTGTTTTATAAATATATGTATAAAAAAATTGCTTTCTAATTTAATTATTAGAAAGCAATTTTTATTTACTTATTATATTTTAAATCTTCAACTTTAACTGAATCTGGTTCTGCAAACCAAGATAAAGCATAAACAGCAGATGAAATATAATCTATAGCATATTCATTTGTAGACCAAGAACCTACCACGTCAAGATAAGATTTTGCTATAGGAATATTTCCACTATTCAAGTATTCTGTTTGGTCTGGATCTCCACCTATAACATGATTTGGTCCACCGACAACAAGACCTGAAACATAAGCTCCTGTGCTTTCATGGATACGATTATGTGGATGTAATGGTGGATTATCTCCTACACCAGTCATAAAACTCTTATCAAGTGAATTTCTTCCAAAAAGATAATGAATTTGTGCTAGTGCTCCTTCTAAATATTCTTGTTTTGGCTTAATTTGATATGCCATTAATAAAATATCACCTTTAGTCAAAGCATTTTTAGTTGAAGCCCATGTATATTCATTTTCTTTTAAAGAACAATTAAAACCATCTGTTTTTATACTTGTACAAATATCGTCTGCATAACTACTTAAAGCATTAATAACTTTATTTTGAAGTTGCTTATCTGCATTATTAGATTTAGCATATGCAAATTGTGCTAAAGCTAAAGTATCATCCCATGTAAAAAAGCTTGGTTTATCAGTTAAACGTTTAGACTCTTTCTTCAAATAAGATTCATACTTAGCATCACCTGTTGTTCTAAACATTTCTGCAGCTAACCATAAACGTTCTTCAAGATCTGTATTTTTATTATATGGGCCTGAACCATTTTCTTGTCCTTCATCAACACGATAAATTGGTTTAGGATTTTTTTCTAAATATTGCCAAACAGCTTCAGCATTTTGTTTTAAATTTTTAGCATAATCTTTATCATATTGTTCATATACACGTGAAGCTATTGCTAAACTTGCACCATACATAGCTGTACTAGAAGTAGCTGTACTAAAAATATATCTATCTTGCTTATCTGTATCTGGAGAAATATCCAATCCTGGCCAAGTCAAACCTGATACTTTATGGAATGTACTGCCATCTTCACGTTGCATTTTTTCCATCCAGTCAAGTTCAAATTTTACCTCTGATAAAACATCTGGCATATTTGTATTATTTTCTATGCCTTTTGGAAATAACAATTGACCTTTAGTGAAATGGTCGGGATTTGCTTCATATGCTAACAATAATTCAGCACTACTTAATGCTCCTGTTGTTATATATTTACCATAATCTCCTGCATCATACCATCCACCACTAACATCTATTTTATCACCTTTATTATTTAATTTATCAGAGAAATAAACACGAGCTTCTTTATCTTGCTTGTGTCCACCTTCTAATTTTAGTCCAGAAACTTTATCATCATTTATAGCAGTATTAGTTCTTGATAAAGTATATGAACGCCAACTTTGTACCATAGGTACATCATAGACATCATCACCAATTACAAAATCATATGATTCACGATTACCTACTTTTAAAATATATGTTCCTGGTACATTCAAAGAAGAAAAATCGGCTTTACGTAAAGTTTCTTCAGAAATTTTATCATATTTAGGTTCAGATAAATTTCCTTTAAATACAACTTTATTATCTTTTGTATCAATTATTTCAAAAGTAGTATCATTAGAGTCAGTTACCATTGCTACTTTTGAATAATTTGGCAGATATCCTACTTGGTCAACATGTAGCCCCATATCAGCTGCTTCTATAGGTAGTGATATCGATGAAAAACTTACCGCCATTAATCCAGATAAAATAATTTGACTGAGTTTTTTCTTATTATACATAATCAGACAACTCCTTATTCAGTAAATGGCGTATATTTTATCCATTGATATTCTGCTTTTACAGGTAAATTTTTATCATCAAATGCATTCAACCATTCATCTACACCTGTTCCACACCAAGCATTCATCATAAGTTTAGCTTTTGTTACTGGAATTGTTGTTCCTTCCAAACGATATACTTCTTTACCATCAACAAACCAAATAATTTTATCTTTATGCCATTCAAAGCCATAAGTATGAAAACTTTCAGATGCATCAAAACCTAAATCATATAAATATTCATGTCCACCTTTTCCATCACGGAAATAATTAAATTGAACTTTTGTTGTATCTTTTCCTAAAAATTCTATATCAATTTCATCCCATGGATTATTATCAGATGGACCAGTATACGTGAAGAAAGAAGATACTACACCATCATTTTTTATTGGTTTCATTGATACTTCATATTTTCCATAACCGTAGAAATCTTTACTACGAAACTCTCCACCAGAATATGGTATTTTATCAGCTTTTTTTTCTTTATCAATAATTAATTGAAGGTTTCCACCATCAAATGTAACATTTTCTTTATGCCAATTTACATTGAACATATATCCATTTGTCCATCCATCAGAAGCCTCAAATCCTTTTGGCATTCCATTTTGGAAATTCACTTCAAAAGCTTCACTTGCTTTTACATCGCTAGCTGGTGCTGCCATAACAATAGATGGTGTTACTATACTATTTGGAATTACTGTTGGTGTAATGGATAATGCCATAAGCATTGTACTAACAATAGCTTTTTTCTTTAAACTCATAAACTACACTCCTTCACTTATTCAATAGAATAATCTTCGCCATTCGTTTTAATTACTTTTTGATACCAATAAAAAGATTTTTTCGGTACGCGTTTTAATGTACCTTTTCCTTGATTATTTTTATCTACATAAATAAATCCATATCTTTTTTCCATTTCACCTGTACTTGCTGATACGAGGTCAATAGGTCCCCAAGGACAATATCCCATGAGTGTAACACCATCTTCATCTACAGCTTTTTTCATCTCAGCAATATGTTCAGAGAAATATTTTATGCGTGTATCATCTTGCACTACACCTGTTTCATCTGGATATTCATGTAAACCAATTCCGTTTTCAACAATCATCATTGGTAATTCATAACGTTCAGAAATCACGTTTAACATATAACGTAATCCAACTGGGTCAATTTGCCAACCCCAATCAGAAGCTTTTACATATGGATTTTTAACTTCTTTACCCATATGTTCTTTACCTTCAGGATCATATTCACTGACAAAACTCATGTAATATGACAAAGCAAAGTAATCTACTTTTCCACGTTCTAAAATATCAAAATCGCCATTTTCAATTTTAATATTATAACCTTTATTTTCCCACTCTTTTAATATATACATTGGATAATGTCCTCTGCATTGTACATCTGAGAAAACAAATGTACGATCCATCTCTTTCAATGCTGCCATTTGGTCCATTGGTTTACAAGTTGCTGGATATACTGGAGACATTGCTAACATACAACCAATTTGAAAATCTGGATTAATTTTATGACCTTCAATAACAGCTAATGCAGATGCTACAAATTCATGATGAGCTACTTGATATAAAACCTCATATCTATTTTCACCATCTTTATAAAGTACACCTGAATTTGTAAATGCTGTAAATTCAGTATTTACATCTCTTTGATTATTAATTTCATTAAATGTCATCCAATATTTAACTTTATCTTTATAACGTTTAAAAACAGTAACTGCAAAACGTACAAAGAAATCTACTAATTTACGATTACGCCATCCGCCATATTTAGTTACTAAATTATATGGCATTTCAAAATGAGATAAAGTAACAATTGGTTCCATTCCATAACGATGAAGTGTATCAAAAAGATCATCATAAAATTTTAAACCAGCTTCGTTTGCTTCAACTTCATCACCATTAGGAAAGATACGTGTCCATGCAATACTTGTACGAAAACATTTAAATCCCATTTTAGCAAGCAATGCGATATCTTCTTCATAATGATGATAAAAATCTATAGCTTCATGATTTGGATAAATCTTTCCTGGAACAACACCATCTGTAATTTCTCTAGGTTTATTTGGTCCACCCAAAGTCATTACATCAGCTACGCTAATTCCTTTTCCGCCTTCTTGCCAACCGCCTTCAAGTTGATGGGCAGCTACTGCGCCACCCCATAAAAAACCTTTTGGAAATCCCATTTTTATTCTCCTTATTTTACGTTTATTTTACGATAAACATCTATAAATTCTTGTGCAATAATTTTAAATCCTTCTGCACTCATCAATTGGTCTTCTGCATGTAAAATCAATAAATTGACTACATTACCTTCACCAGATGCTTCTTTTTGCAATAATTCATTGTGTTTATCATGACCTTCAATAAATACTTTTTCACCTTCAGCAATTAATTCTTCTGCTTTTTCATAATTGCCTTTTTTAGCTTCACTAATTGCTTCTATATAACAACTACGTGCTGTTCCCACAGAAGAAATAATCTCGAATGCTATTAATTCTAAACCTTCCATTACTTACTCTCCCTTAGTCTTTCATTAAACTTTTAGCAAATGCTAAAGCACCTTTACCATCCATACGACCATACATACGCATTTCAATAGCATCAACAGGTACACCTGGTAATTCTTTTGCAATTTTGTCTTTAGAAAAACGAATTTGTGGACCAAGTAATACTACATCAGCATCTGAAGCTTTTTCCACTGCTTCTGCTGCTGAATAGGCAGCTATTTCACAATCATAATTTTCAGCTTTTGCTGCTTCCTGCATTTTTTTTACTAACATACTTGTAGACATACCAGATGCACATAATAAAACAATCTTTTTCATAATAAATTACTCCTTTTATCTATAAAATTATCTTTAAAATATTATTTATCAAAAATGGAAATCTACTTGTGTACGAATGAAATCACGTTTATATTGCTGATCTTTTTCTCCATAAATACCACTATACATATCAGCAATTTCATACATTGTTTCCCATTCTATATTTTTGGCTGGTACATATTTAAAACCAAATACCCATCCTTTAGAGCCTGGTTTCAATAAGCCCCATTCTTCATCACCCATAATATTTCCATGACGACCATAGTCAAACCAACGTGTATAAAGTTGGAAAGAACCTGGATCATTTAAGTTAGTCCAACGATAATTCAAACGAATAGATTTACTTGTATTTTCATCAATATCAAAAATATGTTGCGTTCCATCTGAAGCCCATTCAGCTACACGTTCTTTTTCAGCATTTGTAAGCACATAATCACCAATAAGTGTGATATTTTTCATCGGATTCCACATTGCACTCAATACCAATCCATGTGAACCAAAAGTATTTACTAATGGTTTATTTCCATTATATGGGTCATATCCTGGAGATTCATTTTTATCAATATCTAGTTGGGCATATGCTAAATTAATTTGTAAATTATCAGAAACAGGACCTTGTACGCCTAATCCGTACATAGCAAAATCATAACCTGCATCAGTTGGTTTTTGATAAAATGCTAATGCTTTCAAACCATTATTATCTAATGGATAATCCAAAACTATACCATCTGTTTCATTTCCTAATAAAACATTTTGAAAACCTAATCCACGCCATCTACGACCTACATCAACATGTAATTTATCAATATTTCCTTCTGCCCAAACACGCTGAATTACACCGTCCTCATCACCATGACCTTCATGATATTTTACATCACCAGCGGATGTTACATATCGAGCATAACGTTGATTTGTTTCGCTTTCAAAATTAAAATTCCAATCATCATTAACTTTAAATTTACCTTTTAAATCAAGATAAAAACGATTATTATCATTTTGGTCATTATAACCTTTGATATTGTCATTATCCCAAGATACTCTACCAAAACCACTAATTTTAAAACGTTCTGCGTCTTCTTTTAATTTGGAAATATCGGATGTATTTTTATCAATTTGTGATTGCATTTGCTTCAAATCTTCGCTAAATTCTTCTTTTAATTGATTTAATACAGCTTTATCTCCTATATCTCCTTTATCTGATTTCATAGCATTAGCCACTATACTTGCCATTTCATAACGTGTCATTGTTCGATTTCCCTGAAATGTTCCATCTTTATAACCTTCAATGACACCATGTTGAGCTAAATAATCAAGTGCTTCATAAGCCCAATGACCTTTAGGAACATCACTAAAACTATCTACATTTGCATTTATATTTTCATTATCAGTAACACTAACTTTATTTTCTGAAGAAACTTTATCTGCATCAGATGTTGATTGCGCAAAAGATGTACCTGTTAATCCTAAAAATATTCCCATAGAAATAGCTAACGCTTTATTTTTCTTTAATAGCATCAATACATTCGCCCCCAAAATTAATTCTCTCTAATATACAATCTCTCAAAAAATAATTTAATAATTATTCTTCTTTTTTATCTTGTTCTTCTTTTAATTCATCTTGTTCTTCTTTTAACATTGCTTTATCTTGTGCTCGTACAAACGGAAAATATATTGCTGTAGAAATAGCTAAGTTTATTATCTGTACAACAGCACCTTGCCAACCATTAAGTAAAAATCCTGCAATTATTGGAGGTGTTGTCCATGGTACTTGAACGGCACTAAAAGGAGACATGAAGCCCATGCTGATTGAAAAATATGTTACAAATAATGCTATTAAAGGTACTAACACAAATGGAACGAGTAAATATGGATTAAATACAACTGGCAAACCAAAGATAAGAGGTTCATTTATATTAAATAAACCTGGTACAAATGCCATTTTTAATAAAGATTTCATTTGTTGAGATTTAACAGTAAATATACCTGATAATAAAAGTCCTAATGTCAAACCACAACCGCCACTTTTTACAAATACGTCATTGACTTGAATAGTTATAATTTTAGCTTCTGGATTATTTATAAGAGACATACCCATATCTATAAGATGCTGATTATCTAAAGAATTTGCTATCAATAATGGACTTACTACACCACCGACAACATTTGGTCCATGAACACCAGCCCAAAACAAAATGCCCTGTAAAGCAACAATCACTGAGCCACCAGCTAATGTATCAGAAAGTCCTTGCAATGGTGTCTGAATAATTTTAAAGATTAATTCCGGTAATGTAATAGCTCCAAGATAATGACAAAGTCCGTATAAAACAGATGCTACTGTAAAAAATATCATACCAGGTACTAACGCAGTAAAAGCTCTTGCTACACCTTGTGGTACAGAATCTGGCATTTTTATACCAACATTATTTTTTTCACAATAACAGAAAACATATGATACAAAAAAAGCTATAATAATTGCTGTTATAACACCATTACTACCAACCCAAGCTTTTGGTATAATATCTCCTACTAATTGACCATTTTCAGTTACTAATGATGGTGGCATTAATATTAACAATGTTGATAAAGCTAATATAGATGCCATACTAGCATCGCAACCTTCATTGCCTACAAATTTGTATGTAATTGCGACTACAACAATTAAAGCTAATACATTAAATGTACCACCCGCTACAGCATTAAATGGTGCTGTCCAATCATTACCAAATATGGATGCCATAAATTCTCCATATCCAGGAATTGGTAAGTTTGCAATCAACAAAAATACTGAACCACAAATAGTAAATGGTGTAGTCATAATAAAACCATCACGTAATGCTACTACAGCACGTATTTGTGCAAACTTGCTCATAACTTCGATAAAGCTATCAAAAAGTTTTTGTTTATCCATTTAGAATTTTCTCCTTTTCTTATACATAATTTTTTGAACTTTCCTTAAGGCAATTTTAATATATCATTAACAAAATACTGTTTCAATAGATATTGGCTAATACAAAACAATGATACAATATCATATAAAAAAACCTTTTTTCACTTGTAGCAATGATACGAATTGTTTGAAAATAATCAAAATAATAAAAAAAGCTGCTTATTTTAAATGTTATCTACATCAAAATAAGCAGTTTTTATTTTCATCTTAATAACGAAAATGTTTATTTAACCATTGTTCTTTTTGTTGCGAATCATGATAATCTAAACGCGTCATAAGCATGGTAAACATTATGTCTGTAACATATTTTGCACCTAAAAGAAAAACTCTAGGTCCTAATTCTTCCATTTGCTTCACACTTGCTACAGAAAAAACTACATCTGCTAAACTAGCTATTTCTGACTTAGGTGATGCTGTAATCAAAATAAAGGAAATTCCTCGTAGTTTTAATAAACGAGCAATATCTAATAACATACGATTATTCCCTGTACGACTTATGATAAATCCCAAATGATCTTTTGAAGCACTAGTTGCCTGTAAATATTGCATAGTCATTGGAGAATGTACACTTGAGCATTTATTAGCCATGATAAAACCAGCTGAAGCAATTCTTGCTATATCTAAATTATTATCCATAGCATAAAAATCAATATGTTTAGATTTTATAAAAAGATTTAGAGCTTTTAAAAAATCTTCTGGATTAAGCATGTTCCTTGTTTCTTTTAGTGTATCAATTTCAATAGCTGTTACTTTATCAATTAATGAATGTATACTATCTTTAGTTGATACAACAAGTTCTTCACCTTTTGGATGATTGATATATTGCATCATTTCAGCTAAAAATTGAACTCTAAATTCTGTATATCCACTAAAACCTAATTTTTGACTAAAACGCACAATAGCAGCTGAATTTGTATACGTATTTTTACCCAATTGTCTAGTTGACATTCCAGCTAATTTCCTAAAATTTGCTAATAAATATGTTGCAATCATTATTTCTGTTTCAGAAAAATCTTTTTGTTCTTGTAATATTTTTATTAAATTTGTCACATAAAACCCTCCAATCTTTATTTATATTTATCAAAATATAGCTTATATATTAATATTATTTAAAATTATAGTCAATAAAATTTATAATCAAAAAATCCTAGAGCATAAACTCTAGGATTTTTTATTTCATTAATTAAATTATCAATATAAAAGATGTGTTATTACATAACCTACACAGCAACCAACTGTGATACCAATAAAACCTGGAATGATAAAGCTATGATTGATTACAAATCTACCAATTCTTGTTGTTCCAGAACGGTCAAAACCAATGCAAGCCAAATCTGATGGATATGTTGGCAAGAAGAAATAACCATAGCAAGCAGAAATAAATGAAATGATAATAAGTGGGTCAACACCTACACTTAATGCCATAGGCACTACAATAGCTAATGCTGCTGCCTGAGAATTTACCAATTTAGATATTAAGAATAAAACAATTGCATAAGTCCAAGGATAATCTAAAACAATCTGTCCCAATGTTTCTTTGAATTCTGGTAAATAAGCACCAAAATAAGTTTCTGCCATCCATGCTACACCATATACAGAAACGATAGCAACCATACCTGATTTAAAAACAGAACCATTTGTTACATCACTAACTTTAACTTTGCAAATAAGTAAAATAAGTGCTGCAATAACCAACATACAAAGCTGAATTGTTGGTGTCATCGAAAGCGGTACCCATGCACCTTTTGCATTTGGTACGAGTGGTAATAATTCTTTAGGAAAGCTACCAAATAAAGCGATTACAACGATACCTAATAAGAAGATAAATGTAGCTTTATAAGCACTAGCTGGTAATTTTACTTCAGCATTATTTTGAGCTTGTTCTTCATAGATATAAGCTCTTTGTTCTGGATCTCTTAATTTAGCTTGGAAAATTTCATCTTTTGCTAAGTCCTTACCTCTTTTTAAGCTCCATAAGCCTGTTACTAAAACACCGCAGAATGTAGCTGGAATAGAAACCATTAAAATTTGTACCACACCTAATGGATGAGTTGTCCCTGCAAGCATTGCCACCATGGATACTACAGCTACCGAAGCAGGAGAAGCACAAATCCCCATCTGAGAAGCAACAGAAGCTGCTGCCATTGGTCTTTCTGGTCTGATATTTTGCTTGATAGCAATATCATAAATAATTGGAAACATAGTATATACTACGTGACCAGTACCACAAAGAACAGTTAAAAACCATGTAGTAATCGGTGCAAGTACAGTTATTTGTTTTGGGTTTTTACGCAATAATTTTTCAGCATATTTTAGCATTACATCGAGCCCTTTTGAAGCTTGCAAAAATCCTGAACAAGTAACTACCGCCATAATTGTGAGCATTACATCAATTGGTGGTTTTCCTGGTACTAAACCAACAACAAATACAAAGAATGTCAAACCAATACCGGATACAGCAGCTAATCCTAAGCCGCCAAAACGAACACCAATAACAAGACAGGCAATAAGAACTATAAATCCTAAAATTTCCATACAAAAACTCCTTTCATTTTGTATACATCATACTAAATACCTGTTCTGAAATAATAGATTATTTATACAATTCAGTCCGGTTAATATTATAACATAAAAAAAATTTATTGTATAATATTTATATATATAGGGCAAATTTAATTGCCCTATATATTTTTAAAATGATTATACTATTTTAAAACCTAATTCTTGTATCATCTTCATATCTGTATCAATAGAAATACCACTTGTTGTGAGCATATCACCAGAAATAACAGCATTGGCTCCTGATTGCAAACAAGCTTTACCTTTATCTGTAAATAATCCTCTACCACCAGCTAGACGAATAAATAAATCCGGTAAAATAAAACGATAAATAGCTACTATTCTTTGCATATCTTCATCAGTAACTGGCTTATTATGTTCGTATGGTGTTCCTGGTATAGGATTTAGACGATTTATAGGCACAGAATTTACATTTAAATTTCGTATTTCTAAAGCCATATCTATTCTATCTTCCATGGTTTCACCTATTCCCATGATGCCACCACTACAAACACTCATACCTGCTCTTTGCGCTGCTTTTATTGCTTCTACTTTATCTTCAAAAGTGTGCGTAGTACAAACTTTATCAAAATGATTTCTTGAAGTTTCTAAATTGTTATGAATTCTTTCTACGCCCACATCATTTAATTTTTTAAATTGAGCTTCATTCAATAAACCACCAGAAACACATAATTTTATTTTGCATTTTTTATGTACTTCATCTAAAGAATTTGCCAATTTATCTATTTCTTCATCACTTAATCTCTTGCCTGAAGTTACTACTGCATAACGTGCTACACCTTTGCTATAATTATACTGTGCTTCTTCTAAAATAGGCTTTGTATTTAACAATGGATAAGTTTCTATTTTTGTAGTATAATGAGCTGACTGTGCACAATATTTACAATCCTCGGAACATCTACCAGATTTTCCATTAATAATAGTGCAAATATCAAAATCATCACCACAAAAATGTTTTCTTATCTCATTAGCGGCTGTAGATAATTCATCTAATGGAGCTTTCACTAAATCTAAAGCTTCTTGTTTATTAATTCTATAACCATTTAATATTTTTTCTTTTAAATCATTTACACAATTCATTTATTATCACCTTAAATCTTTTATATAAATATAATTAAACCATTATATTTATATAATGTCAACTTTTAAAAATTTTAGGTTAACGCATTATATAATCATTTAAGAAAGGAATTTTATGAACTCAACAGATATTTTACAAACACATGGTGCAAATCTCTATGAAATCACTTTTAACCTATTATCTAATTCTAAATTAGAAGAATTTATCCCTAATAAAAATAGTACAATTATTATTAAACCTGATATAAAATATATCAATAATACACTATACTCTACTTCTCCAGTAATCTTAACTACAATAATCAAATACCTACAAGACAATAATTTTACTAATATCAATCTTGCATTAGGTTCTTTAATCGATGATGATTTAGAACAATTATTAATAACTTGTAAATACGATAAAATTGTAGATAAATTAAACATTCCTGTATATGGTCTTAAGGATAAAGATTACACTACAAAAACCATTGGTGGTATCGAATATAAATTAATAGATAAAGTTATCAATGCCGACTTTTTTATTAATTTAGTTACTTCTTCACCAAATGAAAAAACTATACTACACAATGCATTACAGGCCATGCAAAATATCTTGCACACCCAAAATCGCTCTTTATTCACTACAGATAATTTTTATAAATCAATCTGTTTCTTAAATTATTTAATTAAAGCTAATTTCACATTAGTAGAAATCGATAGTTTATCTGATATCCAAGCAGATAAACATATGTATGCTACTATAGATAATTTATTAGCTGATGCTTACTATGCTCAAAATCTAGGCTATAAACCATTTGATATCGAATACATTGAACTGGCTTCTAAATTAAATATCGGTTGTGCTGACATCAATAAAGCTAATATCATTAATTTAATAGATAATACTGTTACTTGTGATAATAATTCAAAATTAACCTCTCATATCAATGCTTCTAGCCCTTGTGAACAATGTTATCAAAATTTACTGCAAGCACTCTCCTTATTAGATAAAGATAATTTACTTGATAAATTATCTACAAAATTATTTATCGGTCAGGGTTGGCGAGAATTTAGCGAAAATGGCATTGGCATAGGTCGTTGCACTAGCAAATTTGAAAATTATGTTAGAGGTTGCCCACCAAGCCCTCAAAAAACTTATGAATTTCTAAAAGAATTTATTTGTAATAATCAAAATGCATAAAGAATAAATAAAAGCTCTATAAGTTAAATACTACAAATAACTTATAGAGCTTCTTTTTTATTATATTATTATATTAATATATCAATACCATCTTGTTAATGGTAATTCATTATTTACGCCTTTAGTAACTAAAATTTGATGTAAATCTATACCACCTATATGGAAATTTGCTGCACAGGCATTTAAATATAAATCCCACATGCGAATAAATTTTTCATCAAACATTTCACTGATTTTATCTAAATGATTATGAAAATTATCTGCCCAATAAAGTAAAGTTTTTTCATAATGGCGACGCAAATTTTCAATATCGAGAATATGGAAATCATCATTTCCCATACTAGAAACGATTTCTCTAAGACTTGGTATCACTCCACCTGGGAAAATGTATTTTTTCATCCAACTATCAGTTTCCATTTCTTTTAATTGACTGATGAAATGCAATAAATACAAACCCTTATCTTTTAATACTGCATTTACACAATCATTGAATAGCTGATAATTTTCCCTGCCAACATGTTCTAACATACCTACACTAACAACTCTATCAAAACTTTTTCCCCATTTTGGTAAATCTCGATAATCCATCAATTCAACTGTTAAATAATCTTCTAAATGTTCTTTTTGTATACGCGATTTAAATTCTTTGTATTGTTCACGACTTAAAGTAATACCCGTACCTTTTACCTTATATTTTTTAGCAGCTTCGATGAGTAAAAAGCCCCAACCACAGCCAATATCTAATAAGCTCATACCTTCTTTTAAATATAATTTCGATAAAATATAATCCACTTTATTCACTTGTGCTTGATATAAAGTATCATCTTCATTTTTAAAATAAGCACAAGAATAACTCATTGTTTCATCTAACCATAATTTATAGAAATCATTACCTATATCATAATGAGATTGAACTTGCTTTTCTTGACTTTCTTTAGAATTAGATGGATGAATTATTTTATCTAGCAAAGTTTCATTTAAAGAAAATTTATCCATTTGACCTAAAAAATGAATTAAAGCATCATATAAATTTCCTTCAATGATTAAATCTCCATTCATATAAGCTTCACCTAAAGCGATAGACGTACTATTAAGTAAATCCATTATAGGTATTGTCTTTTTAAAGTCCACTACAAAAGTTGGTTCACCTTTACCTACTAAATATTGATTATCTTTAAATTTTAAAAGAAATGGATTTTTATCAAATTTATTAAAAAAATGAATCATAGCCTTTTCTTCTAATTTATCAAACATAATAGCACCTCTCAATATCCTTCATAAAAAACTATAAACTACTAATATAAATTAGTAGTTTAAAATTTCACAAATAGTATTATTTTTAAGTTACTAATATATAAATATTTGATTAGTTAACTTTACACTTATACTATACCTGTCTATAACTATTGTCAATTAGATAAAATCTAATGAGTTTGATAAAAAAATTTTAGGTTTGTTTTCGACAATAAAAAAATGCTTTTTAAAATCTAGATTTTTAATCTGGACTTTAAAAAGCATTCTTAAATCTATATAAAAACTCTTTATTAAGAGTTGAATAACCATGGTGACGCGTATGGGATTCGAACCCATGAAGCCGCCGTGAAAGGGCGGTGTCTTAACCACTTGACCAACGCGCCATATTTAATTTTTCTACAGACATAAAAAAAGCTGATATCACATTGGTATCAGTTCATTCTTTAAATTAATGGTGCGGTTGATGGGACTTGAACCCATACGACCATTGATCACTACCCCCTCAAAGTAGCGCGTCTGCCAATTCCGCCACAACCGCATATACTCTTTAATGGTGCGGCCGAGTGGATTTGAACCACCATGAGGTATCCCCCACTAGCGCCTGAAGCTAGCGCGTCTGCCATTTCGCCACGACCGCAAAGGGCAAAAATAACAAATGATGGTGATTGGTGCCGAGGACCGGAATCGAACCGGTACGGTTATCACTAACCGCGGGATTTTAAGTCCCGTGCGTCTGCCAGTTCCGCCACCCCGGCATTATTCACTTCTTTATTCTCGTCGAGAACATTTAATATGTTACCATATCGTTTTGTTCTTGTCAAGAACTTTTTTAAGTTTTTTTCAAACTTTTTTTGATGGAGCGGGTGATGGGAATCGAACCCACGTAACTAGCTTGGAAGGCTAGGGCTCTACCATTGAGCTACACCCGCATTTCATGGAGCTGGCGAGAGGAATCGAACCCCCAACCTGCTGATTACAAGTCAGCTGCTCTGCCAATTGAGCTACACCAGCATATTATAAAATGGTGCCTCAGAGCGGAATCGAACCACTGACACGGGGATTTTCAGTCCCCTGCTCTACCGACTGAGCTACCGAGGCAAATGGCGACCCGAAGGGGACTTGAACCCCTGACCTCCGCCGTGACAGGGCGGCATTCTAACCAACTAAACTACCGGGCCATCTTAACCTTTATTGCTGTTTTTTCTCTGTGAGTTGTTGTCTCACGAGCCAGCTTCTATAGTATATTATTTTAAAACCATTTTGTCAACACTTTTTTGAAAAAAATTTAAAAAAGTTATCGTTTTTATTTTTCCAGATTAAACTCCATTATTTTTCAGAAAAAAACTTCCTTATTATAAATATAGTAAAATTTATCTTATCATCTCATTTTGAAAATAAAATCTTCATTTTCAGCACTTATTTCTATTTAATTTTACTTTTCTATTCAATTTCAGCTAAAAAATTCATTCTTTTTTTCTAAAATTAATAAAAAAATCCTCAAAAGTGAATACTATTCATTTTGGTAAATTTTTTATTCTATGATATAATACATATGCACAATAATAACTATTTAAAGCTTATATTTCTAATTTCTAAAGTATTAATAAATATATATTTTATAGGTGGTGTTATCTTGAATTTTTCGTATAAACTTGGTATTGATATCGGTTCTACTACTATAAAATTAGTTGTCTTAGATAAAGATAATCAAGTAGTTTATAAGAAATACATGCGTCATTTATCAGAAATCTATAAATCCATGCACGATAATATGATTTTATTATCAGATACATTAAAAAATCATAAATTTACCTGTGCAATAACTGGCTCTGCTGGTATGGGTATGGCTAATAATTTAAACATGCCTTTCATTCAAGAAGTAATTGCTTGTTCTAAAGCTGTTAAAAATTGGATACCACAAACTGATGTAGCTGTTGAATTAGGCGGTGAAGATGCTAAAATCACTTATTTTGGCTCTGCTCCAGAACAACGTATGAATGGTGTTTGTGCAGGTGGCACAGGTTCATTTATTGACCATATGGCTTCTCTTTTAAATACTGATGCTATGGGTTTAAATGAATTAGCTCAAAAAGGCACTCAAATTTATACTATTGCTTCTCGTTGTGGTGTTTTTGCTAAAACAGATGTTCAAGCATTATTAAATGATGGTGTTTCTAAAGCTGATATTGCTCTTTCTATCTTACAAGCTGTAGTTAATCAGACTATTGGTAACTTAGCTCAAGGACGTCCACTTGAAGGTAATATAGCATTTTTAGGTGGTCCTTTATATTTCTTAACTCAATTAAAAGAACGCTTTATTAAAACTTTAAAATTAACTGATGAACATATTGTCAATGTTGATGATGGTTGTTATTTTGTTGCTATGGGTTGCGCTCTAAGCGATAATGCAATTGAAATGACATATGATGAATTAATGCAACGTTTAAATAATTGCAGTAAATCATCTACAGAAACTGAATCTGTAGCCTTTACATTATTTAAAAATGAACAAGAATATAATGAGTTTAAGCAACGTCATAATAAAGATGTTGTAAAAAAAGCTTCATTATCAGATTATCAAGGACCTCTATACATAGGTATTGATGCTGGTTCTACTACTACAAAATTAGTCGCAATTAGTAAAAATCGTGAAATATTATATTCTTCCTATGGCAGTAATAATGGCTCACCATTAAAAACTGTATTAGATGAAATAAAAGCTCTATATGAAATTATTCCTCCTAATGCTTATATTGCTACTGTTGGTACGACTGGCTATGGAGAACATATCGTTAAAGCTGCTCTTCATGCAGATTTTGGTGAAGTAGAAACTTTTGCTCATTTACGTGCAGCTCGTGAATTTTGTCCTGATGTATCTTGCGTTCTAGATATCGGTGGACAAGATATGAAATGCTTCTATGTAAATAAAGGCAATATCGGACAAATCATTTTAAATGAAGCTTGCTCTGCTGGCTGTGGTTCTTTCATTCAAAACTTCGCTCAAGGCTTAAATATGGAAGTCAGCGATTTTGCCAATAAAGGCTTAACTGCTAAAAATCCAGTAGATTTAGGTACTCGTTGTACTGTTTTCATGAATTCTCGTGTAAAACAAGCCCAAAAAGAAGGAGCTTCTGTAAATGATATTTCTGCTGGTATAGCTCTTTCTGTTATCAAAAATGCTTTATTTAAAGTAATCCAAGTCAAAGATGTATCTGAACTTGGCGATAATATCGTGGTTCAAGGTGGTACATTCTATAATGATGCTGTACTTCGTTCTATGGAATTATTATTAAATAAAAATGTAATCCGCCCAGATATCTCTGGTTTAATGGGTGCTTATGGTATTGCACTTTTAGCTATAGAACGTCAACAAGAAAAATCTTCTATTTTAACCAAAGAAGAATTAAAAGATTTCCATATGGAAACAAAAACTTACCGCTGTCATGGCTGCGGTAATAACTGTCTAATCACAACACAAATTTTCCCTGATGGCAATCGCTATTCTACAGGAAATCGCTGTGAAAAAGGCATTGGCAAACAAGTGGCTAAAGAAGATAAAGCACCTAATATTTATAAATATAAATATCATCGCTTATTTGAATACTATAAACCACTTCTCAATGCGCCAAAAGGACGCATAGGTATTCCACGTGTACTCAATATGTATGAAGATTTTCCATTCTGGTTTACTTTCTTCACTTTATTAGGTTATGAAGTAGTATTATCTGGCAAATCTTCAGCTCAGTTATATTGTAAAGGTATGTCTACTATTCCTTCTGACTCTTTATGTTATCCAGGAAAATTAGTACACGGTCATATCATGGATTTAATTGAAAAAGGTATAACTACTATCTTTTATCCATGTATCCCTTATAATATGAAAGACCCGCTTCATGCCTCCGATAACAATTATAACTGTCCTATTGTCGCTTCTTATGCTGAAAATATCCGTGCTAATATGGATATTCTCCGCCAGAAAAATATAAACTTCCTTCAACCATTCTTACCAATAAATAATAAAAAAGCTTTGATTAAACGTTTACAAGAAGAATTATCCTCTTTAAATATTCCTAAAAAAGACTTAATCGAAGCTGTAGAAAAAAGTTATCAGGAATTAGATAAATATAAAGAAGACATTCGCAATTATGGTGAAAACATCATCAAAGAAGCTACTGATAAAAAAATGCCAATTGTCGTTTTAGCTGGTAGACCATACCATGTTGACCCTGAAATCAATCATGGTATTCCTGAAATGATTCAATCTTACGGCATTGCAATTTTATCTGAAGATGCTCTTTATCACTTAGATTGCCCAGAAGATAGCTTAGATATCGTAAACCAATGGAGCTATCATGCTAGATTGTATCATGCTGCTAGTTATGTAGCTCGCCATAAAAAAATGACTTTAATTCAATTCAGTTCTTTTGGTTGTGGTCTTGATGCTATCACTACTGGTCAAGTACGTGAAATCTTAGAACAACATGGCGATATCTACACCATGATAAAATTAGATGAAGTAAGTAACCTTGGTGCAGCTCGTATACGTATTCGTTCCCTCATGGCTGCATGGAAATATGGCTTTGCCCAAATTGACGAAATCGAACCTCCAAAACAACGTGCTTATTTCAGCAAAGAATGTCAAGAAGAACATACTATCTTGGCACCGCAAATGTCTCCTAAACATTTTGATTTCATTCAACATGCTTGTAAAAAATCTGGTATGAAAATCGTCATTCCGCCAATGCCTACACAAGAAGATATTGATTTAGGTCTACGCTATGTCAATAATGATATGTGCTATCCTGCAATCGTAGTCATCGGTCAATTATTAAAAGCATTAAAATCAGGCGAATATGATGTGAATAATACTTCCATCATGCTTTTCCAAACATGTGGTGCTTGCCGTGCTACAAACTATTTAAATTTAATGCGTAAAGCTTTAGAAAATGCCGGCTTAAGCCAAGTTCCTGTATTTGCCTGTGTTGGTCGTGAAACAGATGATTTCAAATTAAAAACAGAAATTTGGCTTGATGTTGTCAAAGCTACTATTTACGCTGACTTATTAATTCGCCTATCCAATAGAACAAGACCTTATGAAAAAGTATCTGGCTCTGTTGATGTCTTATATAATAAATGGCGTAAAATCTTCATGGACGAAATCACTAATGGCAATTATATTAAATTCAGCAATAATATCAAAAAAGCTGTAAAAGAATTTGATGAAATTGCTCTCAATGAAGATGTAATAAAACCAAAAGTAGGTATCGTTGGCGAAATTCTTGTTAAATATCACCCAACAGCTAATAATCATGTAGAAAAAATTCTCTTTGATGAAGGTGCTGAAGTTGTAACACCTGATTTAATGGATTTCTTCATGTACATGGCATATGATGATATCGTAAAATATAAAATGCTCGATGGTAAATGGATAGATAAAGCTAAATCCGAAATCTTCATCAAAGTACTTGAATTTTTCCGCAAACCTATGCGTAAAGCACTTCGTGCTAGCAAGCGTTTCACCGCTCCATATACAATTAAAGAAATAGCCAATTTAACTAAACCTCATGTTTCTTTAGGTAATATGGCTGGTGAAGGTTGGTTCTTAACTGGTGAAATGGCAAAATTAATCCAAGAAGGTGTAGATAATATCATTTGTTTACAACCATTTGGTTGCTTGCCAAATCATATCACAGGAAAAGGTATGATACGTGAACTCATGCGTACTCACGATGGTGTAAATATCGTAGCTATTGACTGTGATGCTGGTATCAGTGAAGTAAACCAGTTAAATCGTATAAAATTAATGCTTTCTGTAGCTAAAGAAAAAATCGCTGAGCAAGACCATAAAGCTCTATAAAACTATTTGATAAAGTAATTAACAATAAGAACTGTATTTTCAAAGATACAGTTCTTATTTTTTTTGCAGTAATAGAGGTCTCATTATGTCTAAACATTATATTGCCCCATTAAGCGATAATATCGAGCGTACTTCTGTCTTTTATAAAAATCGCTATGGTTTTACTCTAGCTGGAGATTTATATCATCTAAAAAATTTAGATAAAAACAAACAATATCCAGCTTTAATCGTAGGTGCTCCCTATGGTGGTGTTAAAGAACAAGGGCCTTGTATTTATGCTAATGAACTTGCAAAACGTGGATTTATCGTTTTAACATTTGACCCTTGCTTTATGGGTGAATCTGAAGGATATCCTCGCCATGTCTCATCTCCAGATATTTTTACAGAAAATTTCAGTGCAGGTGTTGATTATTTAGGGCTTTTACCATTTGTAAACCGTGAACAAATTGGAGCTATCGGTATTTGTGGTTCTGGTGGTTTCGCTTTATCTGCAACACAGATGGATACACGTATAAAAGCTGTGGCTACAGCTTCAATGTATGATATGACTGTAGCTTCTCGCTTAGGCATGGATAAAGAAACTATTCAAGCTACTAAAGAAAAATTATCTAAACAAAGATGGATTGATGCTCAAAACGGATATCCTGAATACATTCCATATTTTCCAGATAAACCACTTGAAAAAGTTCCTGAAGATTTAACAGAACCAACAGCTGAATGGTTCCGTTTTTACGCTTTAAAAAGAGGACATCATATCAATGCTTTAGGTGGCTTTACTACAACTAGTAATCTTGCTTTTATGAATTATCATTTACTTGATTATCTTGATGAAATTTCTCCTCGTCCAATATTATTTATCGTTGGCGATAGAGCTCATTCTAAATTTTTCAGTGAAGAAGCATTTAATAAAGCCTCTGAACCTAAAGAATTATATGTTGTAGATGATACTGAACACATTGATTTATATGACAAAATTGATAAAATACCATTTGATAAATTAGAATTATTCTTCAAAAATAACCTTAAATAAAATCTAAAAACTTTATAAATCATTTTCATTCACTAACAAAAAAGCTCTTTGATTAGTTTTTAATCAAAGAGCTTTTATTTGTATTAATTCTTTTATATTTTCTTAAAATTTATAAAAAACTATTTACTTTTTAAATAAAATGCTCTATACTATTCTTGTAAACATTATAACGTTATAACATTATAACCAAGGAGGAACGGTATGAAAATATATGATATTCATTCTCATTTTGGTCCTACTAGTTCTGGTGAAATTGTTTCAGCTAATAACATGATCTCAGAACTAAAATCTTATGGTATTTCAAAAGTTGGAATTAGTTGTCTCTCTGGAAATTCTACAAGAGAACAAAATGATTTAATTTATAATACTATGAAAGAATTTCCTAATGAGATAGAAGGATACGCTTTTATTAATCCAAAAGATTCAGATGCTATTAATGAAGTTAATTTATGTTTAGATGAATATAAAATGAACGGCGTAAAATTTCATTCTTGGAAACAAGGATATTATCCAGATAATAGACCTGAACTTTCAAAAATTTTTAAAGAAATCAGTAAATATAATGTTCATGTTGAAATGCATGTAGGAACTGCACCTCTAAGTACTCCATATATTTGGGCAGAATGGGCAAAAAAATTTCCTAATATAGATTTTCTTTTTACTCACATTGGTTATTATGAATTTGGCATGTCTACAATTATGGCAGTTAAAGATTTAAAAAATGTATGGGTTGAAACATCTGGTCAAATGGATGTTGATGTTTTAAAAAATGCTGTAAAAATTTTAGGAGCTAATCGTGTTGTTTTCGGTACTGATTGGCCTTATAAGCCTGTAAATATTGAAATAGATAAATTCTATCATTTAGGTTTTAATGATACTCAACTTGAACAAATTTTTTATAAAAATGCAGAATATTTATGGAGGATGTAAAATGAAATTTTTATTAATAACACATGGCAATTTAGCTGAAGGCTTATTACACTCTGCTAAAATGCTAATAGGTGAATTAAAAGAGGTTGACTTTATATCATTCAAAGAAACTATGGGAAATGAAGATTTAGAGCTACTTATAACAAATTATATTAATGACAATCAGTCTAAAGAACTTTTAATTTTTACTGATATTTTAGGCGGAACTCCTTTTAATCTTTCTACATTAGCAGCCTTTGAAAAAAATAATATTGCTATCTTATATGGTATAAATTTACCTACATTTATTGAATGTTATATGAATAAAGATATTTTAACTTTAGATAAAATGAAAAAACATATTTTAGAAAATGCTAGCCAAACAATTGGTATCAGCGATTTATAAGGAGAGATTTAATATGAACATTACTGTATTTAGAATTGATGAACGATTAATCCATGGACAAATTGTTACAGCTTGGCTTCAATATGCAGATGCCAAACAAATTGTTGTTGTTGATGATAATGCAGCTAAAAATTCGTTAAGACAAAAATTATTACGTATGGCTACTCCTAAAGATATCAAATTACAAGTATTAACTATTGCAGATGCCATTAAAATTTTACAAGACGATACATCTTCTGATAATACACTTCTACTTGCTGGATCACCATCTACTGCATTGCAATTAGCAAATGTTTTAACTATTAAAAATATAAATATTGGAAATCAAAACATGAAAAAAGGAAAAAGTAAAATTTTAGATAATTTCTGGCTCTTTGATGAGGATATTTCTGCCTTCAAACAATTAGAAGAATTAGGCTTTATTTGTGAATTTAGAACAGTACCTAGTGATCATAGTCAAAATACTTTCGAATTAATAAGAAAAGCTAACTTATAATATTTAAATTAAAAGGAGTATATATTATGGGTATTTTTGAACAAGCTTTATTAGTTTCTCTCTTTGTTACTATTGCGTTTATTGATTCTCATACATTTCAAACACATATTTTTAGACCTATTGTAGTAGGTCCTATCGTTGGATTAATTATGGGTGATACAGCTACTGGATTTGCTGTAGGTGTAAGTATTGAACTTATGTTTTTAGCTGTAATATTTGTGGGTACTGCTACTCCTCCAGATCCTACAATTTCTACAGCAATTGCTACTGCAATTGCCATTTTAGGTGGAGGTGGTACTGAGCTTGCAGTTGCAACAGCTTTACCAGTTTCTTTTATTGGTCAAATTGCTACAACTTTTCAAAATTCTTTAATAAATGTATATTTTATGCATAGAGTAGATAATGCTGTTAGTAAAATGAATCGTGGAGCTATTATTCGTAACAATACTATATATCCTATGTTAATGAATATATTATTATATGGTGTTCCAACATTTTTAGCAGTTTATTTTGGTGCTGATTTTGTAGCAAATATTATAGAATCCATTCCTGAAAAAATTATATCTGGTCTAGCTGTTGGTGGAGGAATGATTGGTGCTGTTGGTTTTGCTTTATTACTTTCTACCATAAAGTCTAAAAAAATGTGGCCATTCTTTATCATTGGATTTTTCTTTGCATCTTACCTTCATGTTAACATGATTGGCATAGCTTTATTAGCTGTTGCCTGCTGTGCAATATATTATTATTTTGGTAGTAAAGAAATAAATGAATAAGAGGTTTTAATATGGAAAAGAAACTTACAAATAAAGATTTATGGAAAATTTTTTGGAATCAAATGACTATTCGTACTTGTAATAACTACGAACGTCAACAAAATGCAGGATTTACCCAAGCTATGATGCCTGCTATTGAAAAACTATATGATACAGAAGAAAAAAAACAAGAAGCTTATGAACGTCATATGGAATATTTTCTAACTAATGACATTACTTCTGCTATACCTGTAGGCATAAGTGCTGCAATGGAAGAAGAAAATGCTAATAATGATGATTTTGATGGTTCTATTGTTACAGACATAAAAACTGCTTTAATGGGTCCATTAGCAGGTCTTGGTGATTCTTTATTAAATGGTACAGCTCGCCCTATACTAGCTAGTTTAGCTATATCTTTTATTCAAAGTGGATTAGGTTGGTTTGGTCCTTTATTTTTTGTTTTAGGTATGTGTGTGGTATCTTTAGGTACTCGATATGTAGGTGTTTTTCAAGGATATTCTCAAGGTATAAAACTATTAGATACTATTCAAAATAGTGGATTAATTGATAAAATAACAGATTTAGCTTCTTTAGCAGCTTTCATGATTGTTGGTGGTTTTATACCTGCCTTAGTTGTAATAACAACACCTATCTCAATAGGAAGTGGTGAAAGTGTTTTAGTCTTACAAGATACTTTAGATAGCTTAATGCCAGGTTTTCTTGGATTAATGTATACTCTATTAATGTATATTTTAATCACTAAAAAGAAAATTTCTGCAACTATATTAATTTTTTCTACTATGATAATTGGTGTAGCTGGAACATATCTAGGTATTTTGGGTTAGGAGTATAGTTATGTATATTGATATCCACTCATATATAAAATATAATAATGGACAATATAATTTATTACCATTACTAAATGATATGAAAAAATATAATATTGATTATAGAGTTGTTGGTTCTTTAAATAATTTAAGTAATATTGAAAATACAAAAAATATTATCAATATTGTCAATAAACATGATAATTTATTAGGTTGTGCTATTATAAATCCTAAAGATCCGTCGTGTATTGATAGTGTAAAGTTAGCTTGCACTAATGAAAATATATCCATGTTCGAATTTAATTCTTTCGAACATGGATATTATCCCGACTTACAATATAATCTAAATGAAATACTATCTATAATTGAAACTACAAATAAACCTGTAAAAGTTTTTGTAGGAATTGGTGCTCGTTCTATACCACAACAATGGGAATTTTGGGCTAAAAAATATCCTAAAATAAAATTTATTTTTCTTCATATGGGTTGTTTTGATTATGGATATACTTGTATTGATGTTGCTTCTAGAAATAAAAATATTTTTATAGAAACATCTAATCAATATGAACTACAAATTTTACGAAAATCCATTAATACATTAGATAGTCACAAAATTTTATTTGGTTCTATGTATCCTTATCGTTTAACATCTACAGGTTTAAAAATATTTGATATGTTAAACTTAAAGAAGCAATATTTAAATTTAATATTTAATCATAATGCTCGTTCTATATTAAAAATTTAAATTTATTATCAATTCATTTAGGAGAAAATATAATATGTATACTAAAGAACATATTCGCTCATTATTATCATCAAATGATCAAATAATATTTGATCAAATTGAAAATCATACTCTATTAGGAGCTTCTAATCATATAAAAGCTATTGGTACAATGATTGAAAATCTTGCTAATAGTGATAATACTCCAGATCAAATTATTCATAATATAAAGTTAGTTTGTAATTATTATATACAAACAAGAGGAAAAGCTAGTCAAGCTATTTCTAATGCAATATTTATTATGATTTCTAATATTGATAAAATTAACTTAAACTCCTCAGAATTTCGTATCAATATTATTAATAATAAAAATAACTATTTTGATATTTCTTCAAAAAATTTAGAAAAAATATTATTTTATGCAACTAATGAATCTAAAAAATTTAAATCAATTTTAGCATATGATTATTCTAGTACTGTTGAAAAATTTTTAATAAATTTATCTAAAGATAATATTTCTCGTAAATTATTTATTCCTGAAAGTAGAATTATTGATGGTGGATATCCTTTTATAAAAAAACTATACTCTATAAAAAATTATGATATTCATTTTATTCCAGATTGTTCATTATTCCATTTTATGAAAAATGTAGATGCTTGTTTTATGGGTGCTGAAACATTATATGCTGATGGTACTGGATTTAATACCACAGGTTCAGATATTGTAGGGTTAATTTGCAACTATTATCATATACCATTATATTTCTTGACACCAATGATAAAACTAGATACTCGTAGTATAGAAGGTTTTCATAAAGAATTAGTTATTGATGATTTATATATAAAATTAACTAAAAATTGGGACTTAGATATCAATAAAGATAATATACAATTTAAAACTCCAGAACTAGTTCCTGTCAATCCTAATTTCATTTATGCTTATATAACAGAATATGGCATTATACCGGCTAATCAAATGTATAATATTGCTTTAAATTATATTAATAATTTACAGAAAGACGTGATTTTAAATGAATAAAAAATTACTAAATAAACCTGCTTTAGCTATGCTTCAACCACCACCTTTACCTGGTACTTACACATATACTGGCAAAACTATTGATGAAATTGTAAAAGATTGTTTATCCGAAGCAAAAATGATACTTGAAAATAATTTTGATGGTATTATTTTACAAAATATGAATGATATGCCTATAAAGCAACATTCAAATTTTCAAACAGTAGCTTATATGACGAGAATTGCTCAAGAAATCAAAAATGCTTATCCTTCCTTATTATTAGGTATTTTAGTCAATTGGGATGGAGAAGCAGCCCTTGCTGTTGCTGACGCTTGTGGAGCAGATTTTATACGTGTAGAACATTTATACACAGGTGCAAATGTTACTAGCGCTGGTATTCTACAAGCTCAATGTGTTGATATATTAGAATTAAAACGTAAAATTGGTTCAAAAGTTCCTATATTTGCTGATATTTACGAAGTACATGGTGTTCCAATAGGTAAAAAAAGCTGGGGAGATGCCGCTTGGGAAGCTGTACATGAAGCATTTGCTGATGGATTATTTGTTTCAGGTAAAACTATAGAAGAAAATATCTCTATCGTAAATGAAATTAAACAACGTGTTCCTAATACTCCAATATATTTAGGTGGAGGAGCTAACGGAGATAATATTTCTACATTAATAAAATATTATGATGGAGTATCTATTGCTACTTGGATAAAAGATGGCAATATGAGAAATCCTATTAATCCTCAAAAAGCAAAACATTTTATGGACACTATTAATAATAATAGAAAAATAGACTAAGAAATGTTACAATATTGGCAGAGGAGGAGAGCCATGAGTAATAAATGTCTACATGCTGTTATTTATGACAAATTACTAAACAGAATTATTAATAACGAATTTAAAGATACTAATAAACTTCCATCTGAAGCAGAATTACAAAAATATTATGGTGTAAGTAGAATCACTATTCGTAGAGCTATTCAAGATTTACAAAATGATGGATATGTAATGAAATATTCCGGAAAAGGAACTATTATACAGTCCCAAAAATTTATTTTAGATTTACAAAAATTAGATAGTTTTAGTAATGAAACCAAAGTAAAAGGAATTGATTCTTATTCAATTTTAGTGAAATTTGAAAATATATTGCCTCCTATAAAAGTTAGAAATGCTCTAAATTTATTAAGTAATGATAAGGTTTATTATATAGAACGTATTCGTTGTATGAACAATTCTAAAATAGGTGTCCATAAAAGTTATATAACTCAAAAAAACAATATAATTTTAAGAAATTCTGATTTCACAGATAAACATTCATCTTTATATGAACTATTAAAAAAACAGCATATTCAATTAAATTCCGCACAAGAAAACATTGAAGCTATTATGCCTTCTAGCTATATTCAGAACCTTTTAGAGTTACCTTCTAATATTCCAATTTTTTATAGAGAGCGTTTAACTTATGATATTAATGATATTCCTGTTGAATATGTTGAAATGTTTTATCGCTCAGATGATTATAAATACACTATTAAACTAAATATTAATAAAAATAAATAACATTATATATCCTACACTTTAAAAGTTTTTTATCTAACTTTTAAAGTGTATTTTTTAATTCCTATAAAACTTATATCTCTATTAATATTTTGTTTTATTTATTATTTTTCTTATTTCATGGAACAAAGCCATTCTATTATCTTAAGATCATAATGACTAAAGAAACAATTTTTTTAGTATCTAATGTTGATATTAAATTCATATCTTCACTAGATAATTCAAAATCAAATACATTAAAATTCTCTTTTAAGTATTCTATTCTTACAGATTTTGATATACATACAATATTTCTTTGTAATAACCAACGTAAAAGAATTTGTGCTATAAATTTTTGAAAAATATTCCTTTTTTATCTATTTAAATCGCCATAAAAATATGCTGCTGTAGCTCCGCCATCAACTAAGAAATCTGCGCCTGTATTTTCACTCATCAATAATTCTGCTACATTTGCCACTTCATCTGCTGTACCTGGTCGTCCTACTGGTGCTTTGGCAAACATATTTTTATAAAAAGCACCTCTTTTACCGTTAAATTCATCTATAGCAAGTGGAGTAACTATAATTCCCGGAGAAATTGAATTTATACGAGCTTTTTTCTTACCCCATTTTACAGCTTCTGCCATAACTCTTTTTACATTACAACGTTTTGCTAATTGATAAGCATGTAAATTGTCTTTTTTATTTTCTACTTGTAAAACAGATAAAGATAATAAATCTTCACAATCAGTAGTTGCTAATTGTTCATCAATTTCACTACCTAAAGCTTCCATGCGATGACCTGATTGACTAGAAATCGTTACGCCTGTGCCATATGGTTTGATTACTTTTCCGACTTCTTCTAATAAAACATCTGTTCCATATAAATCTACTTTTAAAATAGTTTCTATAGAAGCTTGACTAGGTGATACACCAGCTACATTTATAAGCATTCCTATCTGACCATATTTTTGAGCTTCCTGTATATAATTCTTAATAGATATTCTATCTGCTAAATCTACTTCTAAATAATTTACATCAAAACCAGCATTATACATAATATCTGCTATTTTTTTAGCATTAACTAAATTTTTATCACCAATTATTATTTTTTTATCAAAGCCAATACGTCTAGCGATAGCCATACCTATTTGACCTGCGCCTACTAATAATAAAACATCTTTCATCAAAAAATCTTCTTTCCTTATTTATCACAAACTTTTTTTATACAAGCTAGGGCATTTAAACTTCTAGGATAACCAATATATGGCAAACATTGAGTTAAAACTTTTAATAAAAATTCTTTATCATTGCCAACATTTAAATTACCTTGAATATGTGCTGTCAATTGATTTTCACAACCGCCTTGTGCCAAGATAAAACAAAAAGTTATCATCTCTCTTTGTTTTAAATCTAAACCTTTACGAGTGTAATAATCACCAAAACAATTTTCTGCAAGCCAGCGATTTATATGTCTAGTTTCACTATCTCCGGATTTCCAAAAATCTTTCATATTTTCGCCAAAGATATCAACTTGAGCTTGTATACCTTTTTCTAATCTAGTCTGTCTTGTAGTTGTTGATTGCGCTTCAAGTGGTAAATTGATATTTAAAGATTTAAAACAATCATTTACAATCTCTAAAAAGTCAGCTACTCTGCCTATTCCTAGATAAGCTACAGCTTGATAAATTATTTCTTTTATTTCTACAGGTGTAACCTTCATCTTCAAACTATCTGGCAATATACATTCAAAAGCTTTTCTGCCCTGACAACCAATCAATGTAGCAAGTATAGCCATCATGCGAGTTTTATCATCTAAATCATTTTGATTAACGACATCATCAAAAGCAAAATCAGCAAAAAACTTTGCAAAATCTGGGTCTGTTTCGCCAAATAATATAGCTTTATCATTTAATAATTTATCCTGATATTTTTCTCCGTTATTCATAAAAATCACTCTTTTCTTATGTATTTTTTTATTATTATAGAACTTTAAGTAAACTCCAAGTCAAATGATTATCTGAAAAATTTTTTAATTAAACTTGTTTTTTCTTAACTAATATCTTATAATAATAATCGACATATGTCGGAAATAAATTTTAGTGAGATGATTTTATGGCAAGACCTAGTCGCTGTCGCAAGATTTGTTTTGAACCAACTTATGATAGTTTTATTCCTGAAGGCATCTCTAATGGTGAAAAAATTATTTTGACCTTAGATGAATATGAAGTAATTCGCCTAATAGATTTAAATAAACTCACCCATGAACAAGCTTCTAAACAAATGAATATTTCTCGCACTACAGTCAGTGAAATATATGAAATTGCTCGCTATAAAATAGCCAACAGCCTTGTACATGGTCGTCCACTATTGATTTCTGGTGGCAATTATCAACTTTGCCAAGGAGAACAAAACTGTTTACAAAATTGCCCTAAACGAAAAATTCACAAACAACAAATTATAACTAAAAAAGGAGTAAATACAATGAGAATAGCTGTTACATACGATAATGGAAATATCTTCCAACATTTTGGTCATACATCACAATTTAAAGTTTATGATATTGAAAATAATCAAATCGTGAATGAACAAATCATTGATACACAAGGTCAAGGACATGGTGCTTTAGCTACATTTTTAAATAATGCTCAAGCAGATATCTTAATCTGTGGTGGTATCGGCGGTGGAGCTCAAAATGCTTTAGCTCAAGCTGGTATTAAATTATTCGGTGGCGTTATGGGAAATGCTGATGAAGCTGTAAAAGCATATCTTAATGGCACATTAAACTATAATGCTAATGTACAATGTAATCATCATGGTCACGGTCATTCTTGCGGTGGTCATGGACATGCTTGCCATGAAGATAAACATGGTTGTTCTGGTAACTAATCAAATTATTCACTAACAAAAAAGCAGTAGATATAAATCTACTGCTTTTTTTATATATCACTTATATTATATTTTTCATCAATTAATATATATTTATAATTATATTGCTTACATATCTCTAAATTACGTTTATTTTCCTTTATCAACAATTCTTTTGTACAATAACTATCATCTAAACGCTTTTCAATGATATTCGCTTTTTGTTTTATCGTACTAAAATTATTTTTTATATATTCTTCACTCATAATTAAACAACAATATTTTATTTCTTCTAAATATCTTTGTTTAAAATACCCAATCCAATCTGCTGGAATATAACAGCCTTCAACAATTAAATTTCGTTTATTTTCAATAGCAGTTTTTATCATTTCTACAACAATTGACCATAAATATTTAGTCAATTGCTCATCATCTTCCACTGTTAAATTAGTTTGTCCACTTCTAATTAAACCCATCTTTAAATGATCTATACTTAAATAAGGATATTTATATTTTTCTAATAATTTTTGTGCAAACAAAGTCTTTCCTGTATGACTAGCACCTGCAATTAAAATGACCATTTATACCTCTACATCTTTATTATTCATAGCTTAAACAAAATATTATCAATAATATACTTTTTGCAAATACAATCCATTTGCTGGTGCCATCTTCCCTGCTAAAGCTCTATTTTTAGCCTCTATTATTTTTGGCACTTCATGTTTATCCACTCTACCAAGCCCAATATTTATCATCAAACCCATGATATTTCTGACCATATGATATAAAAATCCACTGCCCCAAAATTTAAAAGTATATACATTATTTTCTTTTGTACAACTAGCTTCATAGATTTCACGAATAGGGCTTGTATCATTTCCGCCAGCAGAACGAAATGAAGAAAAATCATGCTCTCCTTCAATATATTTTAAAGCCTCTTGCATATCTTCTAAATTTAATTTTTTATTTACATGCCAATAAAATCTACTCATAAATGGGTCTGCTAATTCATTTTCAAAAACCTTATAAATATAAATCTTAGATTTTACACTATGTAGTGCACTAAAATCACGGTCAGCTTCTTCTGCCTTTAATAAAACTATATCATCTGGTAACAAGCGATTTCCTGCACGCACTACATTTTGAATAGGAATAGTTCCATCAGTAAAAAAATTCACCACTTGACCTATAGCATGAACACCAGCATCTGTTCTACCTGCTGCCGCTAACTCAATACTATCACCAAATAATTTAAATAATGCACCCTCTAATACATTTTGCACAGCTACAACTTTAGTCTGTCTTTGAAAACCATGATAATTTGTCCCATCATAACTAAGCGTAAGTTTTATATTACGTCTTCTAGCTTTCATCATTTCCTTATGTTCAGATTTCATTTTCTATCCTCGTTTAATTTTTTATTTTATCGCTTCAAAAAAGAACTAGTCTATTATATACATTTAAAATAAACTAGTTCTTTTAGATTATACATATTTAATTTTATAAAGTAAATAATACCATATGGGGAAAAACTATTTTTATAACTGTCAAAATTAACAAAATCCCTATAAAAGCAGTCATTGCTATATAATCTCTAGAGGTAAAACTCAATTGTTTCAAGCGTGTTCTACCCACTCCGCCATGATAACATCTTGCTTCCATAGCCATAGCCAAATCATCTGCTCTACGAAAAGCACTGATAAATAACGGTATCAATATTGGCATAAAAGCTTTGACTCTTTTTAAGATATTTCCTGTCATAAAATCAGCCCCACGAGATTTTTGAGCTTTTATAATTTTATCCGTTTCTTCCAATAAAGTAGGAATAAAACGAAGTGCTATCGTCATCATCATAGCTAATTCATGAGCTGGCACGCCAAATCTTTTTAATGGTTTCATCAAATCTTCCAAAGCATCAGATAATACAAGTGGTGGCGTTGTAAATGTCAATAAAGATGCTCCAAACATCAATAATAACAATCTAAGACAGACAAAGCTACCATTTGCCAAACCTTCCCATGTAATACTAAGTTTCCAAACTTCAAAAATAACTTTTCCTTGTGTCGTAAATGAATGCAAAATAAAAGTAAATAAAATAATCCAGATAATTGGCTTTATGGATATAAAAAACATTTTTAAGGGAATTTTTGACATATACATCAAAGAGCCAATTAACACGCACCATATAATATAGTCTAATTGGCTATCAAAAACAAAAATCCCCACGATTAAAATAAATAAACTTACGATTTTCAATCTAGCATCTAATTTATGCAATAAAGAATTCGCTGGGAAAAATTGACCAATTTTTATATCAGTTAACATTTTATCCCTCTCTTTCTCAAAGCTACTAAAATATTATTTAAAACTTCTTGTTTATTTAAAGCATTTATATCCACATCTAAACCATATTCTTTTATTTTTCGCAATAATTGCATCACTTCTGGCTCTAATAAGCCTGCTTGTTCAATTACATCTTTATGTGTAAAAACTTCGCGTGGCTCGCCATATATCATTAATTTTCCCTGTCTCATAATAGCTACCTTATCTGCCAAAAGTGCTATATCGTCCATATTATGCGATACCATAATAATCGTCATCTTTTCTTTTTGATGTAATTTTTTCACCTTTTGTAATAAATTCTGTTTAAGTCTAGGGTCAAGACCTGCTGTCGGCTCATCTAAAACTAGATATTTAGGCTTTAATGCTATTATTCCAGCTATTGCCACACGTCTCATTTGACCGCCACTCAATAAAAAAGGAGATTTATCTTTATACTCCTCATAATCTAATTCTACAAAATCCATTGCTTCTTTGACTCTTTGCTTTACTTCATCTTCACTACAACCAAAATTTCTAGGGCCAAAAGCAATATCTGCAAAAATACTTTCCTCAAATAATTGTTGTTCTGGATATTGAAACACCATACCCACACTACGTCTGGCATGTAAAGTCTTTTTATCCTTCTTTTTATTAATGTCAATACCATCAATAAAAACTTCACCTCTAGTAGGATTTAATAAACCATTAAAATGTTGCATAAGTGTGGATTTTCCTGAACCTGTATGACCTGCAATAGCTACAAATTCACCTTCATTTATTGTTAAACTGACATTATTTAATGCTTTTTTTTCATATGGCGTATTTTCCATATAAATATGACTTATATTTTTTACCTCTATTGGCATCTTCTCACCACTTTAAAATCTATTTAATATTATTTACATATTAATTGTTGTAATTCTTTAGCTAAATTTTCATTGTCAAAAACATTAGCTAATTTCAAACCTTTTTTCTGCAAAGCATCTACAATATCTACAGCTAAAGGTACACTAAGACCTATTTTCTTTAAATTTTCCTTTTGTTTAAAAATATCTTTTGGCATACCATCTTGTATTATCTTGCCATCATTCATGACAATAATTCTATCTGACTGCACAGCTTCCTCCATGAAATGTGTAATTATAATAATAGTTATATTATATTTTTCATGTAATTCCTTCAAAGCTTTCATTACAGCATTTCTACCCTGTGGGTCAAGCATTGCTGTCGGTTCGTCTAAAACTATACATTGAGTACGCATCGCTATAGCCCCAGCAATAGCAGTCAATTGTTTTTGCCCACCTGATAACAAATGCGGTGGCATTTTGCGCAAATGCTCAATATGCAAAGATTTTAAAGCAAATTCTATTCTATCTTTTATTTTTTCACGCTCAAGACCCATATTTTCAGGGCCAAAAGCAATATCATCTTCTACTACAGTAGCGATTATTTGATTGTCAGGATTTTGAAATACCATACTTACTTTTTGACGTACTTTCCAAATATCCTCACTATCATCAACTTTCATGCCATCAACAATACATTCGCCTTCACTTGGCAATAATAAGCCATTGAAATGCTTTGCTAGTGTTGACTTACCTGAACCATTAACGCCAATAATAGCTATAAATTCACCTTTATCTATCTTTAAATTAATATTATCTAACGCTATTTTTTCTGTTTTTTTCTCATCATTTTCCCTAAAAATATGTGTGAGATTTTTCACTTCTATAAAACTCAATATCATCACCTATAAATCTATATAAAAAAATAAGAACTGCAATCAAAATTACAGTTCTTATTATACCCATTTTAAATTGTTAACACAATCACCTTATCAAGTAAACCAAAAATCTATTAATTAAATTTTTAACTTAATTGATAAGGCGAAGGCGGTCCATTTGACCGCCTCACATATCAATAATTCAATGAATTACTAATTCTAAATTATTTTACTAACTCTAAAAGAGCCATTGGAGCAGCGTCACCACGACGTACGCCTAATTTAAGAATACGAGTATAACCACCATTGCGGTCATTATATTTAGGTGCAATTTCATCGAATAATTTTTTTGCAACTTCTTTATCAACAAGTTCAGCAATAACCTGACGGCGAGCACTTAAGTCATCGCGTTTTGCAAGGGTAATGAGTTTTTCAGCAAGACCGCTGATTTCTTTAGCCTTAGCTTCAGTAGTTTCAATGCGTTCATGTTTAAAAAGGGAAACTAGCACACTACGGAATAAAGCTTTACGTGCACTGGAGTTGCGTCCTAATTTACTGTAGCCCATTAGCAGCCTGTCCTTTCCTGTTATTCTTTTTCAGCGAGTGTTAATCCCAATTCCTGTAATTTTTTCTTAACTTCTTCAAGAGATTTACGACCAAGGTTTCTAACTTTAATCATATCATCTTCACTCTTTTGCATTAAATCTGCAACAGTGTTGATTTCAGCTCTCTTCAAGCAGTTGTAAGAACGTACAGATAAATCAAGATCCTCGATTGTCATTTCCATAACTTTAGAAGTATTATCTTCTTCTGGTACATTGAAAATTCCTTCGTCTGCAGGAATATCTTCTACAGAACCACCCATATTCTGGAATAGACGCAAGTGAGTAATCAAAATGCTAGCTGATTTACTTACTGCTTCTTCTGGTTTTATAGAACCATCAGTCCATACTTCTAATGTAAGTTTATCATAGTCGGTAACATTACCAACACGAGTATCTGTTACTGTATAGTTAACTCTTTGAATAGGAGAGAAGATGGAATCGATAGGGATAATACCAATAACCTGATCTGGTTTTTTATTTTTATCAGCAGGTGTATATCCTCTTCCACGTTCAACTACCATTTCCATTTTCAAAGAACCAGTTTCATCAACAGTAGCAATATGCAAATCTTTATTGAGAATCTCAATATCAGAATCAACAATAATGTCTGCTGCTGTTACTTCTTTTTCACCAGTAACATCTATACGAATGGTATGAGGTTCTTCATCATGCATTTTTAAGCATAATTCTTTTAAGTTTAAGATAATGTTTGTTACATCATCACGAACCCCAGGAATAGTAGAAAATTCATGAAGAACACCATCAATTTTGATAGATGTTATAGCCGCACCCTCTAAAGAAGACAACAAAATACGACGTAAGCTGTTGCCAAGAGTAGTACCATATCCGCGTTCCAATGGTTCACAGACAAATTTACCATAACGGTTGTCTTCACTTATTTCCACAATCTCAATCTTTGGTTTTTCGATTTCGATCATCTGAAACAACCTCCTATTCTATGCGCTATAAAACACAGACATATTATCTGGAGTACAATTCGACAATCGCCTGTTCATCAACTGGAATATCAATTTCGTCGCGGTTAGGGAATCTTGTAACAGAACCGCTAAGATTCTGGATATCAGCAGTAAGCCAAGCTGGTACGTTTAAAGCATTTTTGCTTTCTGCAATTTCTTTGAATAATGCAGTACCACGGCTTTTTTCTTTAACACCGATTACATCGCCAACTTTAATTAAAGCGGAAGGAATGTCAAGACGTTTACCATTAACAGTGATGTGACCATGGGAAACGAGCTGACGAGCCTGACGACGAGTGGATGCAAGACCTAAACGGAAAACAACGTTGTCAATTCTACGTTCGAGAAGACCAAGTAAGTTTTCACCTGTTACGCCTGGCATAGTTTTAGCTTTATCATAATAAGCTCTAAACTGTTTTTCTAATACACCATATATAAATTTAGCTTTTTGTTTTTCTTTTAACTGCATTCCGTATTCGCTTACTTTACGACCAGAACGTTTAGGCTGTCTTTTGGAGCTTTTTGCAAGACCAACTACAGCTGTTTCTAAGCCGAGAGCGCGACATCTTTTCAGAGAAGGAACTCTGTCAATAGCCATATTTCTACTTCAACCTCCTAATTATACTCTTCTACGTTTAGGTGGGCGACAACCATTATGTGGAATTGGAGTAACATCTTTAATCATGTTAACTTCAAGACCAGTTGCCTGTAAAGATCTGATTGCAGCTTCACGACCTGCACCAGGACCTTTTACATATACTTCAACCTGTTTTAAACCATGTTCCATTGCTGCTTTTGCTGCAACTTCTGCTGCCATTTGAGCTGCAAATGGAGTGCTTTTTCTAGAACCTCTGAAGCCAAGCCCACCAGCACTAGCCCAGGATAAAGCATTACCATTTTTGTCAGTGATAGTAACAATTGTATTATTGAAAGTCGAACGAATGTGTGCAACACCGTATTCGACATTTTTACGATCTTTTCTCTTTGGACGAGATGTTTTATTTGCTGCCACTTATTAAACCTCCTTCTTCTTAGCCTTTTTTACCCATTACAGTCTTTTTAGGGCCTTTACGAGTACGCGCATTATTTTTTGTATTCTGACCGCGTACAGGTAAGCCTAAACGATGGCGTCTACCGCGATAGCATCCGATTTCAACCAAACGTTTAATATTTAAAGAAATTTCACGACGAAGGTCACCTTCTACAAGATGATTTTTGTCGATATATTCACGTAACTTAGCAACTTCATCTTCAGTAAGATCACGTGCTCTAGTATCTGGATTAATACCAGTAGCAGCTAAGATATCCTGAGAAGTTTTAAGACCAATACCAAAAATATATGTTAAAGCAATTTCAACTCGTTTATCGCGTGGTAAATCTACACCGGCAATACGTGCCATACAATCAGCACCTCCTTATCCTTGTTTCTGTTTATGTTTAGGATTTTCGCAAATAACCATTACATGACCTTTGCGTTTAATAACTTTACATTTTTCACAAATAGGTTTTACTGATGGTCTAACTTTCACTGCATGTACCTCCTTCTACATTGCTATAATGCCTATCAAATTATAAAAATAGGTCTTATTTAAAACGGTAAGTGATTCGGCCTCTGGTCAAATCATAAGGCGTAAGTTCAATAGTAACTTTATCACCTGGCAGGATGCGGATAAAATTCATACGAATTTTACCAGAAACATGAGCTAGTACAACGTGACCGTTTTCTAACTCTACTTTAAACATTGCATTAGGCAAAGCTTCTAATACTTTACCTTCAACTTCAATTACATCTTGCTTAGACATGAAATTCTCCTTCAATTAAAGCTTAAGTTGGGCCGAAAACTCTTTGAGGTTTGAATTATCATGCCCATGATATGCCCAAACCTGTCAGTAATCCGTTTTTACAGCAATGCCATGCCCAACATTATTGTTATCTGCCGCAGAAAAACATTCCTGTTCACTGCCCGAATATTAATTATAACATATTACAGCGTTTAAATATATCATTATCAGCGATTTTTTTCACACTTTTTTTATACAGATATATTACCGTATTATATTATCAATTAACTGCGCAAAATTGCAACAATGTCTTGGAATACTTTATCCATTGACTGACTTCCGTCAACTTCTTTGTAAAGTTCTTCTTTTTCATAATAAGAAATAAGAGGCTTTGTCTGTTCTTCATAAACAGAAAGACGATTTTTCATTGTTGCTTCGCTGTCGTCAGCTCTTTGATAAAGGTCACCGCCGCACACGTCACAAATTCCGTCTTTCTTAGATGGCTTAAATTCTACATGATAAGTAGCACCGCATTTTTTACAAATACGACGACCAACTGCTCTTCTGATTAATTCACTTGCTGGAACAGCAACGTTCAAAGCACAGTTAAGTTTTAAACCTAATTCACTTAAAATTTTATCCAAAGCCACAGCTTGTTCTACTGTACGAGGAAAACCATCCAAAATAAATCCTTTTTCGCAGTCAGCTTTAGCTAAACGTTCTTTTACAATACCAATTGTAACTTCATCTGGAACTAATTGTCCAGCATCCATGCAAGCTTTTGCTTGTTTTCCAAGTTCAGTACCTTCTTTTACTGCTGCACGAAACATATCCCCAGTGGAGATATGAGGAATTTTAAATTCTTCTACTAGCCTAGCTGCCTGTGTACCTTTACCAGCACCAGGAGGGCCCATTAAAAGGATGTGCATAAAAATCCTCCTTACTTCATAAAACCTTCATAATGGCGCATTACGACCATTGATTCAATTTGTTTCATCGTATCAAGAGCAACCCCAACTACGATTAATAATGCTGTACCACCAAAATGAATTCCTTCAATATGAGTAGCACCAGCTATCATTGTTGGTAAAATTGCAATGAATGCAAGGAAAAATGCACCCGCTAATGTAATACGTGTCATAATACGGTCTAAATAATCTGCAGTTGCCTGACCTGGACGAATTCCAGGAATAAAACCACCGTATTTTTTCAAATTATCAGCGAGATCCGGAATTTTAAATGTAACCGCAGTGTAAAAATACGTAAAAAATAAAATCAATAATGCATATACAGCACTTTGAAAAGGTGTTCCCCATTGGAAATAATCAGCAATTGTTTTAATCCAAGGAGTTTGTACAAACTGAGCTAAAGTGGCTGGGAACATCAATACTGATGATGCAAAGATGATTGGTATAACGCCGGCCTGATTTACTTTAAGCGGTATATGCGTAGATTGGCCACCGTAAGTTTTACGACCTACAACTCGTTTTGCGTAGGACACCGGAACTCTACGTTGTCCTTGCTGAATGGCAATAACAAAAACAATCATAGCAAGGGCGATTATTGCAAAGAATAACACATTAAAATAGCTTATTGTGCCTGCTTGCAAGTAATTATATATAGTACCCAAATTTTGTGGAAGTGCTGCAACGATACCTGCGAAAATAATAAGCGATATACCATTTCCCACACCATGTGCAGTTATCTGCTCACCAATCCACATGAGGAACACTGTTCCTGCTGTTAGGGTAATTGCAATAATAAGAATTGATGTAATACTAGGATTAATTATGGCCTGTTTAAGACCAATAGACATACCTATAGCTTGTAAAAATGCCAAGACAACAGTCAAATAACGGGTCGTCTTGGTTATCTTTTTATGTCCCTCTTCACCTTCTTTAGACCACTGTTCCAAAGTAGGTACTACTACGGTCAACAATTGAATAATAATTGACGCGTTGATATATGGGGTAATACTCATAGCAAAGAGAGAAAATTTACTTAAAGCACCACCGGAAAATAAATCCAACAAGCCAAACAAGTTACCGCTGTTAAATAACTGTTCAATTACTGAAGGATTTACTCCAGGCACCGGGATATGAGTCCCGAGCCTGAAGACTGCAAACATAATTAGTGTAAATACTATTTTCTGTCGCAATTCGGTGATTTTGAGGATATTGCTAAGAGCTGAAAGCACTTAGATCACCTCTACTTTTCCACCTGCTGCTGTAATTTTTTCTTCAGCAGATTTTGTGAAGCCGTTTGCTACAACAGTTAATTTCTTAGTAATTTCGCCGTTACCAAGAATACGTACACCGTCACAAACGTTTTTAAGGATACCTGCTTCTACTAGTGCTGCTGGATCTACTGTTGCGCCATCTTCAAAACGATTTAAAGAAGAAACGTTTACTTCAGCATATTCTTTTGCAAAAATATTTTTGAAGCCACGTTTTGGCAATCTACGGTATAAAGGCATCTGGCCACCTTCAAAACCTGTACGTACGCCGCCACCAGAACGAGCGTTCTGACCTTTATGACCACGTCCGGAAGTTTTACCTAAACCAGAACCTAAACCACGACCAACACGAATACGAACTTTTCTAGAGCCCGGTGCTGGTGATAATTCATGTAATTTCATAACCTGGACACCTCCTCTAAATTATTCGCCGATTTTTTCTACTGTAATAAGATGTTCTACTTTATGAATCATACCTCTAATTGTAGCTGTATCTTCATGTTCTACTGTAGAATTTAATTTACGTAATCCCAAAGCCTGAATTGTTCTTCTCTGAGTTTCAGGTCTGCCGATCAGACTTCTTGTAAGGGTAATTTTCACTTTTGCCATTGAAATATTTCCTCCTTAACCTAAAAGTTCCTGAACGGATTTTCCACGAAGTTCAGCTACGAGCTCAGCTTTTTTAAGCTGTTCTAAACCTTTAATAGTTGCACGAACCATGTTATTAGGGTTAGAAGAACCAAGAGATTTTGTTAAGATATTACCAACACCTGCAAGTTCTAAGACTGCACGAGCTGGACCACCTGCGATAACACCAGTACCTTTTGCAGCTGGTTTTAAGAGCACACGACCTGCACCGAATACACCGAGGCTTTCGTGTGGAATAGTTTTATCTACTAAAGAAACTTCTACAAGATTCTTTTTAGCATCTTCAATGCCTTTTCTAATTGCTTCAGGTACTTCGCTAGCTTTACCGAGACCTGCACCAACATGACCGTTTTTATCGCCTACTACAACAAGAGCGCTGAAAGAAAAGCGACGGCCACCTTTTACAACCTTAGCAACGCGATTAATATACACAACTTTTTCTTCTAATTCAAGTGCGTTAGCGTCAATCTTGGCCATTAATTTACCTCCTGTTCCAATATTAGAATTTTAGACCAGCTTCACGAGCTGCATCTGCTAAAGCTGCTACACGACCATGATATACATAGCCACCGCGGTCAAATACAACTTCAGTAATGCCTTTTTCAAGAGCACGTTTTGCTAAAGCTGCACCTACAGCTTTAGCTGCTTCGATGTTACCGCCGTAAGCGTTGAAATCTTTATCTTTGGAGCTTGCGGATACTAATGTAACACCATTAACATCATCAATAACTTGAGCATAAATATTGCTTAAGCTACGGAATACGTTTAAACGAGGTCTTTCATCTGTGCCAGAAATATGATTACGAACTCTTAAATGACGTTTCTGACGAGCTTTATTTTTATCCTGTTTATTAAACAAAACCAGCCTCTCCTTTCTATTTCTAACTAAAGATTATTATTTCTTAGAACCAGTTTTACCAGCTTTACGACGGATATGTTCGCCTTCGTACTTAATACCTTTTCCTTTGTAAGGTTCAGGTTCTCTGTAAGAACGAATTTTAGCTGCCATAGCGCCAACTGCTTCTTTATCGATACCAGATACAACAATCTTGTTAGGAGCAGGAGCTTCTAATTTGATTCCAACAGGAGGTTCAACAACTACTGGATGGGAAAAACCTAAAGATAAGTTAAGGTTTTTACCAGCCTGTGCAGCTCTATAACCTACACCATTAATTTCAAGATTTCTTACAAAGCCTTGTGTTACACCTACAACCATATTGTTGATAAGAGTACGAGTAAGACCATGTAAAGATCTATGCATTTTATCTTCGGATGGACGTTCTACTGTTACAACGCCTTCACCTACTGTAATTTTCATATCTTTATGACAGTCACGGCTAATTTCTCCTTTAGGACCTTTAACCGCTACGTGATTATGTTCATCAACTGTTACAGTAACCCCAGCAGGGATTGTAATCGGTTCTCTACCAATTCTTGACATCTGTACACCTCCTAGTCTAAAACTAATTTTACCATACGTAAGCTAAAACTTCGCCGCCAACACCTTCACGACGTGCTTGTTTATCACTCATAATACCTTTAGAAGTAGAGATGATAGCAATACCAAGACCACCAAGTACGCGAGGTAATTGATCTTTCTTAGCATAAGCACGAAGACCAGGTTTAGAAATACGTTTAATACCAGTGATTACTTGTTCACGGTTTGGACCATATTTCAAGTTAATTGTGATAACACCTTGTTTGTTATCTTCTGCGAAGGAGAAGTCTTTAATGAAACCTTCTTCTTTAAGAACTTCTGCAATAGCCTGTTTAATTTTAGAACCAGGAATTTCAACTTTATCATGAAGTACGGAGTTTGCATTACGCAAACGAGTTAACATATCTGCAATAGGATCAGTCATTCCCATAAATCGATATCCTCCTTTCTTTCAACCTTACCAACTAGCTTTTGTTACGCCAGGGATTGCGCCTTTGTAGCTTTGTTCTCTAAAACAAATACGGCACATTTCAAATTTACGCATATAACCATGTGGACGACCACAGATTTTGCATCTGTTATATTTACGAACCTTAAATTTAGGTTCTTGACTCCATTTCTGGACCATTGCCTTTCTGGCCATAGATCAGTATACCTCCTCTTAAGAATTAAGCACTAAACGGCATACCCATTAATTTAAGAAGAGCTCTAGCTTCTTCATCAGTCTTTGCCGTAGTAACAATAATAATATTCATACCATGAATTTTTTCGATTTTATCATATTCGATTTCAGGGAAAATCAATTGTTCTTTAAGACCAACTGAATAGTTTCCGCGACCATCAAAAGCTTTAGGGCTTACGCCACGGAAGTCACGAACTCGAGGCAAAGCGATATTCATAAATTTATCAAGGAACTGATACATACGAGTTCCACGAAGAGTAACTTTAGCGCCAATAGGCATTCCTGCACGTAATTTCCATGCAGCAAGAGATTTTTTCGCACGAGTCAAAACAGGTTTCTGACCAGCGATAATAGTGAGGTCAGCTACAGCAGAATCTAATGCTTTAGAGTTGTGAGCAGCTTCACCAACACCCATACTAATGATAACTTTTTCAATCTTAGGAAGTTGCATTACATTTTTATAACCGAATTTTTCAGTCATAGCAGGAACAACTTCATTGATATATTTTTCTTGTAATCTATCCACCAAGATATCCTCCTTCCTCAATTATTTTGCTTGGTCTAATGCTTCACCGCATTTTTTGCATACACGAACCATTTTACCATCAATTTCTCTTTTCGCAACACGAGTTGCTTTAGAACAAGCTGGGCAAACTACCATAACTTTGGAAGCAAACATAGGAGCTTCTTTTTCAATGATACCGCCGTTTGGAGCTTTCTGATTAGGTTTAGTGTGACGTTTAATTTTGTTAACGCCTTCAACTACAACTTTATCTTTAGCAGGCATAGCCTGAAGGATTTTACCTTGTTTACCTTTATCTTTACCGGATAATACTAAAACTGTATCACCTTTTTTTACATGCAATTTAGCCTGTGACAAATCTTGGCACCTCCTGTCTATTTATTAAATTACTTCTGGTGCCAGTGAAACGATTTTCATGAAATCTTTGTCACGTAATTCTCTGGCTACCGGGCCAAAAATACGAGTTCCGCGTGGAGTTTTATCATCTTTAATAATAACAGCAGCGTTTTCATCAAAGCGGATATAAGAACCGTCAACACGACGTAAACCCTTTTTAGAACGTACTACTACAGCTTTAACAACGTCACCTTTTTTAACCATTCCACCAGGTGAAGCAGATTTAACTGCAGCTACGATTATATCACCAATGTTGGCATATTTACGATAAGAACCGCCCATTACACGGATACACATAATTTCTTTTGCACCAGTGTTATCACCAACATTCAACATTGTTTGTTGCTGAATCATTGCTTTACCTCCTTCTAAAATTCTATATCAAGTAACAAATTATTTTGCTCTTTCAAGAATTTCAACGAGTCTCCAACGTTTATCTTTAGATAAAGGACGAGTTTCCATAATAGAAACTGTATCTCCTACGTGAGCTTCGTTGTTTTCATCATGTGCTTTAAATTTAACAGTTTTCTTAACTGATTTTTTATAGAGTGGATGACTTTCAGTATCAACTACAGCAACAACAATAGTTTTTTCCATTTTGTCGCTTACAACTTTACCAACTTTAGTCTTGCGTTCATTTCTAATTTCGCTCATTAAAAGAACCTCCTTCCTTCTGCATATCATTTATTATCTATTAGTCTAATCTTAACTATTAAGCTTTTAATTCTTGTTCGCGTTGAATAGTTTTAATACGAGCAATAGTTTTCTTTACTTCTTTGATACGCATAGGGTTTTCAAGCTGACCTGTAGCAAGCTGGAATCTGAGGTTGAATAATTCTTCTTTAAGCGAAGCAAGTTTCTGGTTAAGTTCGCCAGCACTCATTTCACGTATTTCATTAACCTTCATTTACTTCACCCTCCCCTTGCACTTCACGCTTAACAAATTTTGTTTTGATTGGGAGTTTATGGCTTGCAAGACGCATAGCTTCTTTAGCAACTTCTTCGCTAACGCCGCCCATTTCAAACATAATACGACCTGGTTTAACTACTGCTACCCAGTATTCAGGTGAACCTTTACCGCTACCCATACGAGTTTCAGCAGGTTTTGCAGTTACTGGTTTATCAGGGAAGATTTTAATCCAAACCTGACCACCACGTTTAATATAACGAGTCATCGCAATACGAGCTGCTTCGATCTGACGGTTTGTAATCCATGCAGGTTCGAGAGCTTGTAAACCGAATTCACCATGTACTACAGTATTACCTTTATGAGCTTTACCTTTCATAGTACCACGGAACTGTTTACGGTATTTTACTCTTTTAGGTATTAACATTAATCTTCGCTCCCTTCAACAGCTTCTGCTTGTGCAGCAAGTTTCTTTTCAGGAAGAACTTCACCTTTGAAGATCCATACTTTTACGCCAAGACGGCCATAAGTTGTATGTGCTTCAGCTGTACCATAATCAATATCAGCACGTAAAGTATGAAGTGGAATACTACCTTCACGGTAAGATTCACTACGAGCAATTTCAGCACCGCCGAGACGGCCACCTACTGTTACTTTAATACCTTTTGCACCCATACGAATTGTACGGCTAACAGCCTGTTTCATTGCACGACGGAAAGCAACACGACGTTCGAGCTGAGAAGCGATATTTTCAGCTACGAGTGTAGCATCCATATCTGGCTGTTTAATTTCTGCGATATTAATATCTACGTGTTTATCAGTGTATTTTTTAAGGCCTTTTTTAAGCTGTTCAATACCAGAACCACCACGGCCGATAACCATACCAGGTTTAGCAGTATGAATAGTTAATCTGAGACGATTTTTAGAACGTTCTGTTTCAATTTTAGATACGCCAGCAACTTTTAAAGTTTCTTTTAAGAAGCTACGAATTTTAATATCTTCGTGTAAGTTAGCAGCGAAATCTTTACCAGCATACCACTTCGCATCCCAAGTTTTTACGATACCAAGGCGCATACCATGTGGATTAACTTTTTGTCCCAAATCTATTCCCTCCTTCTAATTATTTTTCTTTAACTACGATCGTAACATGAGATGTACGTTTTAAGATTTTGAATGCCTGTCCACGGGAACGTGGGTGAATACGTTTAAGTGTAGGTCCCTGATCAACGAATGCTGTAGCCACATAGAGGTTATCAGGATTCATATCAAAATTATTTTCAGCATTTGCTACTGCTGATTTTAAAACTTTATTAATTACATCAGCACCTGCTTTAGGTGTGAATTTCAATATTGCAAACGCGTCAGCTACGTTTTTGCCACGAATAAGATTCATAACAATACGTACTTTACGCGGAGAAATACGGATATATTTTGCTACTGCTTTAGCTTCCACAGTTGTTCCTCCTTTCAACAATTATCTTAAAGATGTACGTCTTTCTTCGCCAGCATGGCCTTTGTAAGTTCTTGTTGGTGCAAATTCACCAAGTTTATGACCAACCATGTCTTCTGTAACATATACAGGTACATGTTTGCGACCATCATGAACTGCAATTGTATGGCCTACAAATGTAGGAAGGATTGTCGAACTGCGGGACCAAGTTTTAACAACTTTTTTGTCGTTAACTGCATTTAAAGCATCAATTTTCTTTTCAAGGCTTTCTGCAACGTAAGGTCCTTTTTTTACTGATCTTGACAAAATATGTCCTCCTTTCATTTTAGAATAAGGTAATCAATTAAGCTACCTTATTCATAAATTTATTATTTACGACGTTTTGCACGACGTTTAACGATGAGTTTATCAGATGCTTTTTTACGGCGAGTTTTAGCACCCATAGCACATTTACCCCATTTAGTAACAGGATGTTTGCGTCCAACTGGGCTACGGCCTTCCCCACCACCATGTGGATGGTCATTAGGGTTCATCGCAACACCACGGTTTTCAGGACGAACGCCTAACCAACGGTTACGACCTGCTTTACCAATTGTGAGGTTTTCATGTTCTAAGTTACCAATCTGACCGATTGTTGCACGGCAATTGATATGAATTTTACGGATTTCACCAGATGGCATACGTAAGAGAGCATAGTTGCCTTCTTTAGCCATAAGCTGAGCAGCTGCACCAGCGGAACGAACCATCTGACCGCCTTTACCGATTTTCATTTCAATGTTGTGTACTAATGTACCAAGTGGAATATTAGCAAGTGGTAATGCATTACCTACTTTAATATCTGCTTCTGGACCGGATACAATCTGGTCACCAACTTTTAATCCATCTGGAGCTAAGATGTAACGTTTCTCACCATCGAAATAGTTAAGAAGTGCGATACGAGCGCTACGGTTTGGATCATATTCTATAGTAGCAACGCGTGCTGGAACACCATCTTTATTACGTTTGAAATCGATTACACGATATAAACGTTTGTGTCCGCCGCCTTGATGTCTTACTGTTAAACGGCCCTGGAAGTTACGACCACCGTTCTTTTTAAGACTTTCAACCAAGGATTTCTCAGGTTTTTTTGCTGTAATTTCTTCGAAAGAAGAAACAGTCATAAATCTTCTACCTGCAGAATAAGGTTTAAAACTCTTTACTGCCACTTAATTAACCTCCTTTTTATTTTTTACTTAAGCTTGGAAGAACTCGATAGTTTCTCCAGCTGCAAGTTTTACGATTGCTTTTTTATAGTCAGAACGTTTGCCAAGATTACGGCCCATACGTTTTACTTTACCAAGAACGTTAACTGTATTTACGGATTCAACTTTTACGTTGAAGATAGTAGATACTGCTTTGGCAATTTCAATTTTGTTAGCTTCTTTAGCAACTACAAATACGTATTTGCCTTCTTCCATCAATTCAGTTGTCATTTCTGTAACAAGCGGTCTGATAATGATATCTCTAGCTTCCATTATGCTAATACCTCCTCAATACGTGTAATAGCATCTTTAGTAATGAAGAGTTTGTTATGATTTAAGATATCATATACATTTAATCCGCAAGAACTGATAGCTTTTACACCAGGGATATTGCGAGAAGATTTCTCTACGTTTTCTACTACATCAGCAGTAACGATAAGAGCTTTCTCTGCAACGTTGAAATCGCTCATCATTTTTACAACTTCTTTTGTTTTAGGAGCTGCGAAATCTAAGCTTTCTAATACAATGAAATCACCATTGTTTACTTTATCTGTTAAAGCGCATTTAATTGCTAAACGACGCTGTTTACGAGGCATTCTAAATGCATAGGAACGAGGAGATGGACCAAAAACTGTACCACCGCCTACCCAAAGTGGGGAACGGGTGCTTCCGCTACGAGCACGACCTGTACCTTTTTGTTTCCAAGGTTTACGACCGCCACCGCGTACTAAACCTCTAGTTTTTGTTGCATGCGTTCCTAAACGCTGAGCTGCCAACTGCATTACAACTGCTTGATGAACAAGACCTTCGTTAACTTCAACGCCAAATACGCTTTCATTTAATTCGATATCACCGATCTGCTGGCCGGCAACTGTATAAACTGCTACTTTAGGCATAATATAGCATATCCTCCTTCCAATTATTATTTCTTAGGTTTAACTGTATCTTTAATTACAACAAAGCTATTTTTAGCACCAGGAATAGCACCTTTGATTAAAATAAGGTTACGGTCTGCATCAACACGTACAACGCTTAAACGCTGAACTGTAACTTTAGCGCCACCCATACGGCCTGGTAATTTTTTACCTTTTAGTACACGTCCACCATGACCAGAAATCATAGCACCTGTAGAACCTGGTTCACGATGAGATTTAGAACCGTGACCCATAGGACCTCTAGCAAAGTTATGACGTTTAATACCGCCGGCAAAACCTTTACCTTTGGAAGTACCAGTAACATCAACTAAATCACCGGCACCAAATATGTCAACGCTGATGGAGTCACCAGCTTTATATTCAGGAACATCTGCAAGGCGTAATTCACGAATAAATTTTACTGGTTCAACGCCAGCTTTTGCGAAATGGCCTTTCATTGGTTTAGTTACATTTTTTTCTTTAACTGTTCCAAAGCCAATCTGAACGGCATTGTAGCCATCAGTTTCAACAGTTTTGCTCTGAAGAACAACATTTTTACCGGATTCTACAACTGTAACAGGAACTACTTTACCTTCTTCAGTAAAGATTTGAGTCATGCCAAGTTTTTTACCTAAAATTACTTTTGCCATCTATTGCCACCTCCTCTTACAATTTAATTTCGATATCCACACCTGCTGGCAAATCTAAACGCATTAAAGCGTCAACAGTTTTAGATGTTGGTTCTAAAATATCAATAAGACGTTTGTGAGTTCTCATTTCGAACTGTTCACGAGAGTCTTTATTAACATGTGGAGATCTTAAAATTGTAAAAATATTTTTTTCGGTAGGCAATGGAATAGGACCAGATACCATTGCACCTGTTCTTTTAGCTGTTTCAACAATTTTAACGGAGCTCTGATCAAGTGCTTTATGATCATATGCTTTTAAACGAATTCTGATTTTCTGCTGTTTAGCCAAATTATTTTCCTCCTTGTCGCCCAGATTCATGACCCGGACAATTTCTCCACGCCAGTTCCCTTGCCTTATGCAAGCAATCTGCCGCGTCATCGCATTTTAAAAGAACTTTATATAAGGGCAGCAAAATGCCGCCCTTATACAAATTAATTATTAAAAGTAATAAGCTTAAGCTTGAAATTATTCGTCGATTTCGATTACACGACCAGCGCCTACTGTATGGCCACCTTCACGAATAGCGAAGCGAAGACCTTTTTCAATAGCGATTGGAGTGATAAGTTCGATAGACATTTCAATGTTATCGCCAGGCATAACCATTTCAGTACCTTCTGGAAGAGTTACAACACCAGTAACGTCAGTAGTACGGAAATAGAACTGTGGACGATAGTTGGAGAAGAATGGAGTATGACGTCCACCTTCTTCTTTAGTAAGAACGTAAACCTGAGCTTTGAATTTTTTGTGTGGATGAATAGTACCAGGTTTAGCAAGTACTTGACCACGTTCAATTTCTTTACGGTCTACACCACGAAGCAATGCACCGATGTTGTCACCAGCAACAGCGCTATCAAGCATTTTGCGGAACATTTCGATACCAGTTACAGTAGTGGATTTCTTTTCTTCAGAAAGACCAACGATTTCAACAGTGTCACCAAGTTTGAGTTCACCACGTTCTACACGGCCGGTAGCAACTGTACCACGACCAGTGATTGTGAATACGTCTTCAACTGGCATTAAGAATGGTTTATCAGTGTCACGAGTTGGAGTTGGGATATAATCATCAACAGCTTGCATTAATTCAAGAATTTTTTCTTTAGCAGCTGCATCGCCTTCAAGAGCTTGAAGAGCGGAACCAGTTATTACAGGGATATCATCACCTGGGAAGTCATAGCTGGAGAGAAGCTCACGAACTTCCATTTCAACGAGTTCGAGAAGTTCAGGATCGTCAACCTGGTCAGCCTTGTTAAGGAATACAACGATTGCAGGAACACCAACCTGACGAGCAAGAAGAATGTGTTCACGAGTCTGTGGCATAGGGCCATCAGCAGCACTAACAACGAGGATAGCACCGTCCATCTGAGCAGCACCAGTGATCATGTTTTTAACATAGTCAGCATGGCCTGGGCAGTCAACGTGTGCATAGTGTCTAGTGTCAGTTTCATATTCAACGTGTGCAGTGTTGATTGTAATACCACGTTCACGTTCTTCTGGAGCTTTATCAATCATGCTGTAATCTTCGAACTGAGCCATACCTTTTTCAGATAAAACTTTAGTGATAGCAGCAGTTAAAGTAGTTTTACCATGGTCAACGTGACCGATTGTACCAATGTTTACATGTGGTTTAGTTCTTTCAAACTTCTGTTTAGCCATTTAATTAATTTCCTCCTTTATTATTCGCCTTTTGTTTTAGCGACAATAGCATCAGATATATTTTTAGGAACTTCATCATAGTAAGAAACTTCCATGGAGTAGTTCCCACGACCCTGTGTTTTAGAGCGTAAGTCGGTTGCATAACCGAACATTTCAGAAAGTGGAACAAATGCGTTGATTACCTGTACACCATTGCGTGGTTCCATACCTTCGATACGACCACGACGGGAGTTTAAGTCACCAATTACATCGCCCATGTATTCTTCAGGAACAGTAACTTCAACTTTTACATATGGTTCTAATAATACTGGATTTGCTTTTAAAGCACCAGCTTTGAATGCCATAGAACCTGCAACTTTGAAGGCCATTTCTGAGGAGTCAACTTCATGATAAGAACCATCATAAACGATAGCTTTGATATCAACCATTGGATAACCAGCAACAACACCGTTTTCCATAGCTTCTTTGATACCATTTTCGATTGGTCCGATGTATTCTTTAGGAATAGCACCACCAACGATTTTGCTTTCGAAGGAGAAACCTTCACCTGGATCTTGTGGAATGAGTTCAATCCAGCAATGACCATACTGACCTTTACCACCGGACTGACGAACGAATTTACCTTCAGATTTAACTGTTTTGCGGATTGTTTCACGGTAAGCAACCTGTGGTTTACCTACTTTACAATCTACTTTAAATTCGCGGCTCATACGGTCTACGATAATATCGAGATGTAATTCACCCATACCAGAGATAATTGTCTGCCCAGTTTCAGCATCAGTTCTTACACGGAATGTAGGATCTTCTTCTGCTAATTTCTGGAGAGCAATACCCATTTTTTCCTGGTCAGCTTTAGTTTTTGGTTCTACAGCTACGGAAATAACTGGATCTGGGAATTCCATAGATTCAAGAATGATTGGATGATTTTCATCGCAAAGTGTATCACCTGTTGTAGTATCTTTAAGACCTACAGCAGCAGCGATATCACCGCTGTAAACAACTTCAATTTCTTTACGGTTGTTTGCATGCATCTGTAAAATACGTCCGATACGTTCTTTTTTGCCTTTTGTAGAGTTAAATACATAAGAACCAGCATTTAATGTACCGGAATAAACACGGAAGAATGCGAGTTTACCAACAAATGGGTCAGCCATAATTTTGAATGCTAACGCTGCGAATGGTTCTTCGTCGCTAGATTCACGTTTGTCTTCTTCATTTGTATCAGGATTTATACCTTTGATTGCTGGAATATCAACTGGAGCTGGCATATAGTCAACAACAGCATCAAGCATAGGCTGAATACCTTTATCTTTGTAAGAAGAACCGCAAACTACTGGAGTAATTTCGCAAGCGATTGTAGCTTTACGAATTGCAGCTTTGATTTCTTCTTCAGTAAGTTCTTCACCTTCAAGATATTTCATCATTAATTCATCATCTGTTTCTGCAACAGAATCAAGCATTTTCTGACGATATTCTTCAGCTTTTTCTTTATATTCAGCTGGAATTTCTACGGCTTCAGGTTCTTTTGTATAATCTTCTTCGTAGATTACAGCTTTCATTTTAATTAAGTCAATAAGACCTTGGAAAGTATCTTCAGATCCGATTGGAATCTGAATAGCAACTGGATGTGCGTTAAGACGTTCAACCATCATTTTGAGAACATTATAGAAGTCAGCACCGATGATATCCATTTTGTTAACGTATACCATACGAGGTACATGATATCTTTCAGCTTGACGCCAAACTGTTTCAGATTGAGGTTCAACACCGCTTTTTGCGGATAATACAGTAACAGCACCATCAAGTACTTTAAGAGAGCGTTCTACTTCAACTGTGAAATCCACGTGACCTGGTGTATCAATGATGTTAATACGATGGTTTTTCCAATGGCAAGTTGTAGCAGCAGAAGTAATTGTAATACCTCTTTCTTTTTCCTGTGCCATCCAGTCCATTGTTGCTCCACCTTCATGAACTTCACCCATTTTATGAAGTATACCTGTGTAGAACAGAATACGCTCTGTAGTAGTGGTTTTACCAGCATCAATATGTGCTATAATACCAATGTTACGAGTTTTTTCGAGTGAAAATGCTCTTGCCACTTACTCATCGCTCCTTATATTATACAAAAGATACTTTAAAATTACCAACGATAATGAGCAAATGCTTTATTAGCTTCAGCCATTTTATGAGTATCTTCTTTTTTCTTAATTGCTGCACCTGTGTTATTAGCAGCATCCATTAATTCGCCGGAAAGACGTTCGTTCATAGTTTTTTCACCACGAAGTCTAGCATAGTTAACAATCCAACGAATACCAAGTGTCATACGACGATCCTGACGAACTTCTACAGGAACTTGGTAGTTAGCACCACCAACACGGCGAGCACGAACTTCTAATACTGGCATAACATTTTTCAATGCAGTTTCAAAAACTTCCATCGGGTCTTTACCAGTTTTTTCTTTTATAATGTCAAATGCATCATATACAACTTTCTCAGCAACACCTTTTTTACCGGAAAGCATAACTTTATTTATGAATTTAGTTACAACCTTGGATTTGTACACCGGATCTGGTAATACATCTCTTTTAGGTACGGAACCTTTTCTTGGCATTACTACCCCTCCTTGTCATAGTCTTCAATGTTTTAGTAATTATTTTTTCTTAGGACGTTTTGCACCGTATTTAGATCTTCCTTGTTCACGGTTTTGAACACCTGCAGTATCCAAAGAACCACGAATGATGTGATAACGCACACCTGGTAAGTCTTTTACACGACCGCCTCTAATTAAAACAACACTATGTTCCTGAAGATTGTGACCAATACCAGGGATATAAGCTGTTACTTCAATACTATTCGTTAAACGAACACGGGCAACTTTACGCAATGCGGAGTTTGGTTTTTTAGGAGTAGTAGTATATACTCTTGTGCAAACACCACGTTTCTGCGGGCAATTTTTTAATGCCGGTGCTGTAGATTTTTCCTGCATGCTCTGTCTGCTTTTACGAATCAACTGATTTATTGTAGGCATACATGCACCTCCTTCCTCAAATTTCCAAAGGCTTCAAAGCCCTATCCTTGTTTCGGATATTTTAGATTAAGAAATCTCACTTGCTGTGAGATTTTCAGCTTAGTTAACGGTATCCCTTAAAGTAATGCTACCGCAGCAGCTCCTACTTCAATGTTACAGGATTTACCTAGTTCAGCCATTGTATTTCCAAAAATCATTTCTACATTTTTAGTCATACAAAGCTCTCTTAAAGGGCTTAAAACTCTATCATCTGCGTCATCTGCTATGTAAACACATTTCGCTAAATCGTTTTTCACCGCTTTAGTAACTTGTTTTATGCCAATAACGCGTTTAGCATTTTTCAGTGTAACTGTCATTTTATCACTCCTAAATACTAACTGACAGATTTCAGGCACTCATTAATATTATCATCATTAAAAAGCATTGTCAACACATATTTTGCAAGTATTTTTATTAACACGGCACCTGGCGTATCATATAAAAATATAAAAGCCGTAAAAACCCTTATAAATAAAAGCTTCATAGCATCTTACTTTATAGTTTATTGAATTTTAAGAAAATATTTTTATTTACATACCTTTTACATTAGACACTTGTTTTTGATAGAAAGATTTTATTTTCCATCTAATATTGTCGTAAAAAGCACAAAAAGGACACCGGATAATATCCAGTGTCCTTTAATAGCTTATCAACTTTACTTAAAATAAAATTATTTAAGTTCTACAGTTGCGCCAGCTTCTTCTAATTTAGCTTTTAAAGCTTCAGCGTCTTCTTTGGAAGCGCCTTCTTTAACAGGAGCAGGAGCACCGTCAACTAAAGCTTTAGCTTCTTTTAAACCAAGGCCAGTTACTTCACGAACAACTTTGATTACGTTGATTTTTTTATCGCCAGCGGAAGCAAGAATTACATCGAATTCAGTTTTTTCTTCAGCAGCAGCACCACCAGCTGCAGGAGCAGCAGCTACAGCTACAGGAGCAGCAGCGCTAACACCAAATTTTTCTTCCATAGCTTTTACAAGTTCGGATAATTCAAGAACAGTCATTTCTTCAATGGCTTGCATAATTTCTTCTTTAGTCATTTTTATATTCCTCCAAATTTAAAACATTAATTTCATTTTATTTTTATATTATTTATATAAAGAGAGTCTGCTTATGCAGATTCTTTCTGAGCGCGGATTGCATCAAGCACATATACTGCATTGCGAATAGTACCCTGAAGTACATTGACAACGCCAGAGATAGGAGCTTGCATACTGCCAAGAACTTTCGCGATGAGAACTTCGCGGGATGGTAGGGATGCCAAAGCTTTAACTTCTTCAACATTGATAACTTTACCTTCAACAAAACCAGCTTTAATAGTTAAAACTTCTGTGTTTTCAAGTTTATTTTCTTTGATGAATTCATATATAACTTTAGCTGGAGCTACAGCATCATCAGCGGATACTGCAAGAGCAGTAGTACCGTTAAGAACTGGATCTAAACCTTCTAAGCCAATTTCATTTGCAGCAATACGAACCATTGTATTTTTTACAACATGATAAGTAACACCTGCTTCACGAAGTTTAGCACGAAGTTTCATATCTTGAGCTACAGTTAAACCTCTATAACCTGTTAATACAGCACCTTTTGCAGCGCTAAGTTGTTCTTTAAGACCTGCAACTGCGGCCTGTTTTTCTGGACGAATGTTTGCCATTTACATGACACCCCCTCTCAAATGAGAAATATTTATTACGAAACCAAAAAACGGTCTCTAGTGAGGACCAGAGACCGCAAAGTTTTCATGCCTTGCCAAGTATCTGACCTCGGCAGGCTATATTATGTTACAAATAATGTAACACCTGCTGTCTTAAGTCGCTTTACTAAATGAATATTAAATTATTCAGCTTTAGCAGCTTTGAAGTTTGTGTTTACAGTAACAGCTGGGCCCATAGTTGTGCTAACTGTGATGTTACGCATATACTGACCTTTAGCTGCTGCTGGTTTAACTTTTACTAATGTGTCAAGAAGAACCTGTAAATTTTCAACAAGTTTTACATTGTCGAAAGAAACTTTACCGATTGGCACATGTACGTTACCAGCTTTATCTGTTCTATATTCAACTTTACCTGCTTTAATTTCATTAACAGCTTTTGTTAAATCCATTGTAACAGTACCAAGTTTAGGGTTTGGCATTAAGCCACGAGGACCAAGGATTTTACCTAAACGACCTACAACACCCATCATATCAGGAGTTGCTACTGTAACATCGAAGTCACACCAGCCCTCTTTGATTTTTGCAACGAGTTCATCAGAACCAACAAAGTCAGCTCCAGCAGCTTCTGCTTCAGCAACTTTATCGCCTTTAGCAAAAACTAAAACTCTTTTAGATTTACCAGTACCATGTGGTAATACAACGGCACCGCGAACTTGCTGATCTGCATATTTAGGGTTAACACCTAAACGAACAGCTACATCAACACTTTCATCAAATTTAGCAGTAGCAGTTTTTTTAACTACTTCAATAGCTTCTGCTAAATCATATGCTTTACCAGCTTCAACTAATTTAGCTGCGTCCTGGTATTTTTTACCAAATTTAGCCATTATTAAAATTCTCTCCTTTGTGGTTTTAACGGTATAAGCCTCCCACAGTCAAGTATCTTACATCAACTAATAAAATTAGTCAACGATTTCGATACCCATGCTGCGTGCAGTACCTTCGATCATGCGAGTTGCAGCTTCGATATCTGCAGCATTGAGGTCTTGCATTTTGCTTTCAGCAATTTTCATTGCTTCAGCACGTGGTAATTTAGCCACTTTCTTTTTATTAGGTTCACCAGATGCTTTTTCAATGCCAGCTGCTTTCTTTAATAACACAGCTGCTGGTGGAGTTTTTGTAACAAAAGTAAAGGATCTATCTTCAAAAACTGTAATTTCTACTGGAATAATTAAACCGCCCTGTTTAGCAGTTCTTTCGTTGAATTCTTTAACGAAAGCCATGATATTTACACCAGCCTGACCTAAAGCAGGACCAACTGGAGGAGCAGGAGTAGCTTTACCAGCGAGAACTTGCAATTTTACAAGTTTAACAACTTTTTTTGCCATTGTTATTTACACCTCCTTAGGATTATGGAATATAACTATATGTTATATTTGAATTTGCTGATTTATATTTTTTCTATCTGATCGAAATCTGCTTCAATTGCAGTTTCACGACCAAACATATCAACAACGCCTTTAATCTTACTCTTACTATAATCAATTTCTGTTATAGTTGCAACAAAATTTTCAAAAGCACCAGAAGTAATGTTTACTTGGTCTCCCACTTCAACATCAAGTTCTGTTGGTTTATCCATACCCATTGCTTTTAAAATTCTATTTGCTTCTTCTTCAGTTAATGGAACAGGTTTTGTATTTGAACCTACAAATCCTGTAACGCCTGGTGTATTTCTTACAATATACCAAGAACGTTCATCAACTATCATTTCAAGTAAGACATAACCTGGAAAAATTTTTCTTTCTACTACTTTTTCTTTGCCATTTCTCTTTTCAGTCTCTTTTTCTACAGGCACGATTACATTGAAGATTTTGTCTTCCATGCCCATGGAGTGGATTTTTCTTTCAAGATTGGCTTTTACTTTGTTTTCATAACCGGAATATGTATGTATAACATACCATTTCTTTTCTAATTCCATGCCAAGGGACAAGACATCTCCACCTCCTGTAATTATCGTAAAATGAGATCAAATATACGGGCAAAAACAGTATCACATATCCAAATTAAAGCACAAACAAATGCCACTGCAACGAAAACTACTCCTGTATAAGAAACCAGTTCTCTGCGAGTAGGCCAAACAACTTTTTTTAACTCACTTTTTACACCAGATAAAAATCCTATTATTCCGGATTTTTCCTGATTTACTGGAGTATTTTCATTCTGTGCCATTTCTTCACTTCCTCACACTACTACAAAGGAAAACCTTATTTTGTTTCTCTGTGTAAAGTATGTTTTTTACAGAATTTGCAATACTTTTTCATTTCAATTCTATCAGGATTATTTTTTTTATTTTTATTAGTCTGATAGTTGCGCTGTTTGCATTCAGTGCAGGCTAAAGTAACAGCATTGCGCATCTCATGCACCCCTCTTTACATCATTTAGTATAATATTCGTTCGTCTTATAAACGTCGCCTATATAATTTATCACAATTAAAAACATGTGTCAAATAAATAACACGACTTCAGGCGAAATTGAACTACCAAAAACGCCTGACACTGAAAATATTATCATTTTTCATTGAATATTTATATGGTATATTCAAAGGCTACCAACATAAATAAAGCCCCTATTAAGGGGTTGTTGTTTTAATTGGTGGCGGCGCAGAGATTCGAACTCCGGACACTGCGGGTATGAACCGCATGCTCTAGCCAACTGAGCTACGCCGCCATATTATATTTTCTGGAGCTGATGACCGGGATTGAACCGGTGACCTTATCCTTACCAAGGATACGCTCTACCGACTGAGCTACACCAGCAGAATCGGTTTTGGTTGCGGGGAGAGGACTTGAACCTCTGGCCTTCGGGTTATGAGCCCGACGAGCTACCAACTGCTCCACCCCGCGATTTGGTAAAGAATATGGAGCTGGCGAGAGGAATCGAACCCCCAACCTGCTGATTACAAGTCAGCTGCTCTGCCAATTGAGCTACACCAGCGTTTCTCGCTTTCGTTTGTCAGCACCGTGCTGACAGGTAATAATGTTATCATAAGATAATTCATTTGTAAACCCCTTTTTTGAAAAAAATTAAAAAAAAGTTAAAAAAAGTTGTTTTCAAGTATAAAAATTATGCTTATATATATTAATTAAGGATATCTTTTTTATTGATTTTATTTACAAAAATCTTTGTTTTTTTCTTCAAAAAAGCTATATTCTTCATTGACTAGCCATATAAACTCTTTTATAATCAATCACGATTTAACAAATATTTTTGATTTAATTTATTTTGCTAATACATAATAAAAATTGTATAATAGGTATCATATATTATGTATTTAATATATATAAATTACATAAATATATTAGATTGGAGTTAGATTAATGTTAGAATTAAAAAATCTATCATTTTCTGTTAATGATGGAAATAAAACAAAACAAATTCTTAAAGATATCAATTTAGTTATTGATGATAAAAAATTTACAGTAATCACAGGTCCAAATGGTGGTGGTAAATCTACATTAGCCAAAATCATCATGGGCATTGAAAAACCAACTAGCGGTAAAATCTTCTTTAATGGTGAAGATATAACTGATTGGGATATTACTAAACGAGCTTTAGCTGGTATTAGTTTTGCCTTCCAACAACCAGTTCGCTTCAAGGGAATTGGTGTTAAAGATTTACTCAGCCTAGCAGCTGGAGAAAAATTATCTACTAGTGGCGCTTGCACTTATCTTTCTGAAGTAGGTCTTTGCGCTGCTGATTATGTAAATCGTGAAGTAGATACTTCCCTATCTGGTGGCGAAATCAAACGTATTGAAATCGCTACTATCTTAGCTCGTAAACAAACTAAATTAGCTGTTTTTGATGAACCTGAAGCTGGTATTGATTTATGGAGCTTCCAAAAACTCATCAGTGTTTTTGAAAAATTACATGAACAACAACAATCCATTATGATTATTTCCCATCAAGAACGCATCTTAAATATAGCTGACCAAATTGTATTAGTTGCAAATGGCTCCATTAAACAAATTGGCACAAAAGAAGAAATCATGCCTCAACTTATGGAAGTTGCTGGTGTTTGTGATTTCTATAAAAAATAGGAGGACTCCTCATGTTAGATAATCTAGAAAAAGATTTATTAGAAAAAGTAGCTGGTATTAAAGATAAACCACAAGGTGCTTATAATATCCGTTTAAATAGTAAAGCTGTTGATAGAGCTTCTAGTAAAAATATAACTATAACTAAAAAAGAAGATAAAGATGGCATTGATATCCGCATTGCTCCAGGAACAAAAAAAGAAGTTTGCTACATTCCTGTAATTATGGATAAATCTGGCGTTAATGAATTAGTATATAATGACTTTTTCATCGGTGATGATTGTGATGTAACCATCGTCGCTGGCTGTGGTATCCATAACTGTGGCAATGCAGACTCCGAACATGATGGTATTCATGCTTTTTATATAGGTAAAAATTCTAAAGTAAAATATTTAGAAAAACATTATGGTTCTGGCGATGGTGATGGTAAACGCATCATGAACCCTACTACCATTGTTGAAATGGACGAAAATTCCTATATGGAAATGGAAACAACTCAAATTCGTGGTATTAATTCTACAAAAAGAATTACTAAAGGAACTGTTGGTAAAAATTCCACTTTAATTGTAAAAGAAAAACTTTTAACACATGGCAATCAATATGCAGAAAGTGATTTTGAAGTAAATTTAGATGGAGAAAATTCCCACTCTAATATTATCTCTCGAGCTGTAGCTCAAGAAAAATCAAAACAAATCTTCATTGCTAAAATCTATGGTAATAACAAATGCCATGGTCATTCTGAATGTGATGCTATCATCATGGACGATGCTACAATTTCTGCAATTCCTGAAATCAAAGCAAATCATCCTGAATCAAATTTAATTCATGAAGCAGCTATCGGTAAAATTGCAGGAGAACAATTAATAAAATTAATGAGCTTAGGCTTAACTGAAAAAGAAGCTGAAAATCAAATCATAAACGGTTTCTTAAAATAAAATACAAAAGGCTCCAAACAAAATATATCGTTTGGAGTCTTTTTTTGCAGGAAATAAAATTTTTAAAACGAATATTATTTATTGATTAAGATTTATTTAGGAGGCTTTTTCATGAAAAAACTAATTACTATATTTTCATTATTAGCAATTATGCTCTTTAGTATATCTACAGCCTTTGCTGCTAATGAGAAAATCACCATGATGGATGAAGATTATAATTTAAAAAATATCCATACATTGGCTATTTATACACCAAGCTACAAACCTTCCGCATTAAGCATTGAACGTAAAGCTAAATTACCTAATGCTCCAGAATTAATCACTCCTGATATGTTGACAGACGTTATCTTCAAAGTAGCTAAAGAAGATGAAGTTACTTATACTTTATTATCTGATAAAGATGTAATCCAAAATATAAAAGCTACTACAGGTACTGATATCACTACTTTGTCCAATCGTGAAGCACTAGCTATCTATAAAGAAAGTATTAAAAATTACGCTGATGCTTATGTAATTTTCACATTTGCTAATGATAGCCGTGTAGTTATGTTTGCTGATGTTTATGATGCTAAAGACAATCATTGGATTTGTTCTTATCAAATAATCGGCGGAGATACTGAAGATGATAATTTAGAAAATTATTCAATGTTTATGCATAAGTTCTTCCGTACTTTAACTATTCAAAGCCAAAAATAAACATAGTTTATAAATATTAATTTATGGTATATATATTCTTTTAGTTTATATATACCATTTTTTATTAAAAATTTTTAAAAAAACTATTGAAATTTTATACGATTGAGTTGTATAATTATAACCACCTTATTTTGTTAGCGTTTTTTTTATTTTGTGTTATAATTTATTTACATGTTAACACTGCATATCTTTAATTATATTGAAGCGTTAATATTTAACTTTTAAAAATGGAGGATATCATGATTAGAGTAAGTATTATTGGTGCTACTGGATATGCTGGTGCAGAACTTTTACGTTTACTGTACAACCATCCCCAAGTTCAAGTAGTGCATATAACTTCAGAAAGTTATACTGGTAAAAAAATTTCTGAAGTATATCCTCACTTACGAGGATTATATGACCAAGAATTAATCAGTATGAAAGATATGGATACTATCGCAAACGATAGCGATTTTGTATTTATTGGTCTTCCTCATGGTCATGCTATGGAAGTAGGTAAAGCTTTAGCCGATACTAATGTTCGCATTATTGATTTAGGTGCTGATTATCGCTTTGATGATACAGATATCTATGAAGCATGGTATAAAGTAGCTCATACACATAAAGACGCACCTCGCGTTTATGGTTTAGCTGAACTTTATCGCGAAGATATTAAAAATGCTAAAATTATTGGTAATGCTGGTTGCTATACTACTGCTAGTATCTTAGCTTTAGCACCACTTGTAAAAAATGAATTTATTGAACCAAATACTATTATTGTTGATGCTAAATCTGGTACTTCTGGTTCTGGTCGTTCAGCTAAACAAATGACACATTACCCTGAGCTTTATGATAATTTCAAAGCTTATGGCGTAGCTACACATCGTCATACACCTGAAATCGAACAGGCTTTAGGTCATTTATGTCATCGTAAAGTTACTTTGAACTTCACACCTCATCTAGTACCAATGTCTAGAGGAATTTTAAGCACTTGCTATGCTAATATCAAACAATGGGTTACTCCAGAAATGATAGATAAAGCATACACTGATATGTATGGCGATGAATATTTCATTCGCTTATTAGGTAGAGGTGCTTACCCATCTACTAAAGAAGTTCGTGGTTCTAACTTCTGCGATATCGGTTGGCATATTGACCTTAGAACAGGTCGCATTATCGTCCTTTCCGCTATTGATAATTTAGTAAAAGGCGCCGCAGGTCAAGCTATTCAAAACTTTAATATTGCTTGCGGTTTCGATGAAAAAACAGGATTGGATTTCACTCCAATTTATCCATGATATTTCGATAACTCGGAGGTATATTTTATGATAAAAAAAGATACTCAAGGTGTAACGTTTGCCAAAGGTTTCACTGCAGCAGGCGTTAAAGCTGGCATAAAAAAAAGCGGTAACTTAGACGTTGCTGTTATCTATACAAAAACTCAAGCTGTTGTAGCGGGTACATTCACTCAAAACAAAGTAGCTGCTGCTCCAGTTTATGTATCTAAAGAAGTTGTTGCTACAGGAACTGCTCATGCAATCGTAGCTAATGCTGGTTGTGCTAATGCATGCACTGGTCAACAAGGTTTAGATGATGCTCACAAAATGGCACAAATCGCAGCTGATGAACTCGGTGTTAATGCTGATGATGTAATCGTTGGTTCCACTGGTGTTATCGGTGTTAATTTGCCAATGGATAAACTTGAAGCTGGTATCAAAGATGCTGTAGCTAATTTATCTGCTGATGGCAGTGGTAATGCTGGTAGAGCTATTATCACTACTGATACTCACAGCAAAAGTGTAACTTGCGAATTTGAATTATCTGGTAAAACAGTTCGCATGGGCGCTATCGCAAAAGGTTCTGGTATGATTCGTCCTAATATGGCTACAATGCTTTGCTATATTACTACTGATATTGCTATCGACCAAGCGCTTTTACAAAAAGCTGTATCTGGTTGTGTAGAAAAATCCTTCAACATGATTTCCGTTGATGGTGATATGAGTACAAATGATATGGTAATCGTACTCGCTAACGGCGAAGCAAATAATGCAAAAATCACAGAAGAAAACGCTGATTATCAAATCTTCTTTGATAAACTCATGATGCTTTGCACAGAACTTGCAAAACAAATTGCAGCTGATGGTGAAGGTGCTAGCAAATTCTTAACAATCAATGTAAAAGGTGCAAAATCTTTTGCTGATGCTAAAACTGTAGGTATGGCAATTGCTAATTCTCCACTTGTAAAAACTGCATTCTTCGGTGAAGACCCTAACTGGGGACGTGTAATCTGTGCTGTTGGTTACTCTGGTGCAGATATGGTTCCTGAAAAAACTGTTGTAAAATTCGGTGGCATTACTATTTTTGCTAATGGTACTGGTGCAACTTATGATGAAAAAGCTCTCGCTCATGTTATGAAAGAAAAAGATATCGTTATTGATATTGAATTAAACATGGGACAAGAAGATGCTACAGTTTGGAGTTGTGACCTTTCTTACGAATATGTAAAAATCAATGGGGAGTATCACACCTGATGAGTAATTTAAATAATTTTTCCGCAGAAGATAAGGCTTCTATTCTAGTAGAAGCCCTTCCATATATTCAAGAATTCTACGGCAAAACCATCGTTATCAAATACGGTGGTAATGCCATGATAAACGATACTTTAAAAGAACAAGTAATGAAAGATATCGTACTTATGAAATATGTTGGTATTCGCCCTGTAATCGTTCATGGTGGCGGTCCTGATATCACATCTTTCTTAAAAAAATTCGGCAAAGTAACTGAATTTGTAAGCGGTCTTCGCGTTACTGATAAAGAAACTGTGCAAATCGCTGAAATGGTACTTGCTGGTAAAATCAATTCTGAAATCGTAAATCGTTTAAATCGCCTCGGCATTCGTGCTGTTGGTTTAAGTGGTAAAGATTCAGATTTAATCATCGCTCATAAAAAATTAGCAGAAGTACATAATGGTACAGACGCTGTTGAACAAGTAGATATCGGTTATGTTGGTGAAGTAGAAAAAATCAATACAGCTTTAATCAATGATTTACTAGATAATGATTATGTTCCTGTAATCGCTCCAATCGGTGCAGGTCATGCAGATGAATCATTTAATATCAATGCTGATTATGTAGCTGCTGAAGTCGCTGGTGCACTTCAAGCTGAAAAACTTTTACTCTTAACTGATACTAAAGGAATTTATCGCGATTTCGAAGATAAATCTTCCTTTATCTCTACACTCACTCAAAGCGAAGCTAAAAAACTCATCAATGATGGCAGTATCGGCGGTGGCATGATACCAAAAGTAGAAGCATGTCTCCATGCTCTCGATAGCGGTACTGGCAAAGCTTGTATCATTGATGGTCGCGAAGCTCATTCTTTAATTCTCGAATTATTTACTTCTCAAGGTATCGGTACAGAAGTAGTTCGTTAATTCGACAAAAGGAGAATTTATATGTTAACTAATGAAGAAATATTCGCCAAAGACAAAAGCGATTATTTGCCTGTCTTTGCTCGTTATAATATAGTTTTAGACCATGGCGATGGTCCATATGTTTATGATACAAAAGGTAAAAAATATATCGACTTTTTAGCTGGCATTGCCGTAAATGTAGTTGGTCATAATTATAAACCACTCGTTGATGCAGTTTCTCAACAAGCTAGCAAAATGATACATTGCTCCAACCTTTATTACACTGAAGTTCAAGTTGAAGCAGCAGAAAAACTCAAAAAATTAAGTGGCATGGATAAAGTCTTCTTCGGAAATTCCGGTGCAGAAGCTAATGAAGGTGCTATCAAACTTGCTCGTAAATACGCAACTAATATTGACCCTGAAAAAATTCAAATAATCTCTGCGCTTCATAGTTTCCATGGACGTACACTTGCTACATTGACTGCTACAGGTCAAGATCATTATCATCATGGCTTTGGTCCATTACCTGCTGGTTTTGACTATGTGCCATATAATGATATTCAAGCACTTGAAGCAAAAATGAGTGATAAAACTTGTGCTGTAATGCTTGAAGCTATCCAAGGTGAAGGTGGCGTTCATGTTCCTGATCCAGATTATTTACCAAAAGTACGTGCTTTATGCGACAAATACAATGCTGTTTTAATCTTCGATGAAGTTCAATGCGGTATGGGTCGTACTGGTACATTCTTTGGTTGCCAACAATTTGGTGTAAAACCAGATATTGTAACACTTGCTAAAGGTCTCGCTGGCGGTGTGCCAATCGGTGCTTTCATGGCTACAGACAAAGTTGCTAATGCCTTCCACGCTGGAGACCATGGCTCTACATTCGGTGGTAATCCTCTTGCTTGTGCAGCTACTTGCGTTGTTTTAGACGCTTTAATTGATGGCAATCTCATGGAAAATGCCAAAGAAATCGGTGCTTATCTTCAATCTAAATTTGAAGAATACAAAGCAAAATATCCAAATTTAATCAAAGAAGTTCGTGGACGTGGTTTAATTTTAGGCATGGAACTTACTCGTCCTGGCCGTGAAATTGCAAACGAATGTTTAGATTATGGTGCAATCATCAACTGCACTGCTGGCAATGTACTTCGCTTTGTACCACCACTTAATATCACAAAAGCTCATGTTGACGAATTAATTTCTGTTTTAGATAAAGTATTACCAAAATACGCTTAAAACTTAACGAGGAGGAAATATTCATGCTAAAAGGCAAAGATTTATTATCTATACATGATTTAACTTCTGATGAAGTTATGGAAATTTTAAATTTAGCTCATGAATTAAAAGCTAAACAAAAAGCTGGTATTGAACATCACATTTTAAAAGGTAAAACTCTCGGTATGATTTTTGAAAAATCTTCTACTCGTACTCGTGTTTCCTTTGAAGTTGGTATGTATCAATTAGGCGGACAAGCATTATTCTTATCTAACCGTGACCTTCAAATCGGTCGTGGCGAACCAATTAAAGATACTGCTCGTGTTCTTTCTCGTTATCTTGATGGTGTAATGATTCGTACTTTCGGTCATGAGATTGTTGAAGAATTTGCTCAATATGCTAGCATTCCTGTAATCAACGCACTCACAGACTTACTTCACCCTTGCCAAGCACTCACAGACCTTTTAACTGCTCAAGAACATAAAGGCAAAGATTTAAAAGGCTTGAAAATGGCTTATATTGGCGATGGTAACAATATGACTCATTCCTTAATGTATGCTTGTACTAAAGTTGGTATGAACTTTGCTAGTGCTAGTCCAAAAGGCTATGAACCAAATGCTCAAGTAGTAGCTAATGCTAAACTTGATGCTGCACAATCTGGTTCTACTATTGAAATCTTAAATGACCCATTTGAAGCTGCTAAAGATGCAGATATTTTATATACTGATGTTTGGGCAAGCATGGGACAAGAAGCTGAACATGATGAACGTGTAAAAATCTTCAAAGATTATCAAATCAATAATGAACTTCTCAGAGTAGCTGATAAACGCGCTATCGTAATGCATTGTCTTCCTGCTCATCGCGGTGAAGAAATCGCTGAAGATGTTCTTGAAAAGAATGCAAATGTTATTTTTGATGAAGCAGAAAATCGTCTTCACACACAAAAAGCAATTATGGCTCTTTTAATGGGCTGATAAATCTGTTAATATATCTAATAGCCATACATAAATATGACTATTTAAAAATCGTAATTTAAGGAGTTGTAATTTAAATGGAAAATATTAAAAAAGTAGTTCTTGCTTACTCTGGTGGTCTTGATACTTCCGTTATCATTCCATGGCTCAAAGAAAACTATAATGGTTGCGAAGTTATCGCTGTTTGTGCTGATATCGGACAGGGTGACGAATTAAATGTTGTTCATGACAAAGCTTTAAAATCTGGTGCTTCTAAAGTTTATATTGAACATTTGACAGAAGACTTCGTAGAAAACTATGTATTCCCAACTTTAAAAGCTAGCGCTGTTTATGAAGGTAAATATCTTTTAGGTACTTCCTTTGCTCGTCCACTCATCGCAAAACGCCTTGTTGAAATCGCTAAAGAAGAAGGCGCTGACGCTATTGCTCACGGTGCTACTGGTAAAGGTAATGACCAGGTTCGTTTCGAACTTTCTGTAAAAGCTCTTGCTCCAAACATCAAATTAATCGCTCCATGGCGTGAATGGGAACTTCGTTCTCGTGAACAAGAAATTGCTTATGCTGAAAAACATGGTATTCCAATCGCTACAGAAAACAAAACTTATTCCATGGATAGAAATATCTGGCACTTAAGCCATGAAGGTTCTGACCTTGAAGATCCTTGGAACGCTCCAAAAAATAACATGTACTTAATCAGCAAAGCTCCTGAAAATGCTCCTGATGAAGCTGAATATGTAACAATTGACTTTGAAAAAGGTATTCCTGTTGCTGTAAACGGTGAAAAACTTGCTCCTGTTGCACTTCTTGAAAAATTAAATGAAATCGGTGCTAAAAATGGTGTAGGTATCACAGATATCGTAGAAAATCGTCTTGTTGGTATGAAATCCCGTGGCGTATATGAAAACCCAGGCGGAGCTATCTTATATGCTGCTCATCAAGAACTTGAATATCTTTGCCTTGACCGTCAAACTCTTCATTACAAAGAAACAGTTGCTATTAAATATGCTGAACTTGTTTATGATGGTATGTGGTTCTCCCAACTTCGTGAAGCTCTTGCAGCATTCGTTGATGCAACTCAAGAAACAGTTACTGGTACTGTTAAACTTAAACTTTATAAAGGTAATATTTGCCCAGCTGGTGCAAAATCTCCATACTCCCTCTACAGCCAAGAATTCGTAACATTTGAAGAAGACGATGTTTACAACCAAGCAGATGCTACTGGATTCATCAACCTCTTTGGTCTTCCACTCAAAGTTCGTGCATTAATGAAAGAACAAGCAGGTTTAAAATAATGGCTGAACAAATGTGGGGCGGTAGATTCGCCAAATCTACAGATGAAATGATCAATGAATTTCAGGCTTCTATTAACTTTGACAAACGCATGTATCATGAAGATATAGCTGGTAGCATAGCTCATGCTACCATGCTTTGCAAAGTTGGTATCTTGACTGAAGAAGATAAAAATAATATCATCTCCGGCTTAAAAAATATTTTAGCTAAAATTGAACAAGGTGATTTTAATTTTTCTGTTGACCTTGAAGATATTCATATGAATATTGAAAAACGTCTTACAGAAGCTATCGGTGAAGCTGGCGGTCGTCTTCACACTGCTAGAAGCCGTAATGACCAAGTAGCACTTGATACCCATATGTATGTACGTCGTGAAACAGTTGAAGTTATTAATTTAATCAAAGAATTACAGACTGCTTTAACTGAAACAGCTACAAAATACAAAGATGTAATCATGCCTGGTTATACTCACCTTCAACGTGCACAGCCTATTTTATTCTCTCATCATATGATGGCATATTTCTCCATGCTCAGCCGTGACTTCTCCCGTTTCAAAGGTGTTTATGAACGCTGTGATATTATGCCACTTGGTGCTGGTGCTCTTGCTGGTACAACTTTCCCTATTGATCGTGAATTCGTTGCTAAACAGCTCAATTTTGATGCTATTTATGCAAACAGCTTAGATGCTGTAAGTGATAGAGATTACATCATGGAATTTTTATCCGCAGCTTCTATTCTCATGATTCACTTAAGCCGTATCAGTGAAGAAATCATCTTCTGGTGCTCTCGTGAATTCTCTTTCGTAGAATTAGATGATGCTCATTGCACTGGTTCTAGTATGATGCCACAGAAGAAAAATCCTGACGTATCCGAACTTGTTCGCGGTAAAACAGGTCGTGTAATTGGTCATTTAATGGCTATGCTCACAACTGTAAAAGGTTTACCTCTTGCTTATAATAAAGATTTACAAGAAGATAAAGAAGGTTTATTTGACGCTATTGATACTATCAAATTCAGCCTTGCTGTATATGCTCAATTAATCCGTGGCATGAAAGTTAGAAAAGATGTAATGCTTAAAGCTGTTCGTGAAGACTTCTCTAATGCTACTGACCTTGCTGATTATCTTGTAAAAAAAGGTATGCCATTTAGAAAAGCTCATAGTGTATCTGGTCATGCTGTTCATTACTGCATCGAAAATAATAAATGGCTTGAAGACTTAACTATGGACGAATTCAAACAGATGTCTGATTTATTTGAAGAAGATATCTATGAAGCTATTGCACCAGAAACTTGCGTTAAAAACCGCAATTCTTACGGTGGAACATCTTATAGCCAAGTAGATATGCAACTTGCTCTTGCTGATAAAATCTTAACTCAAGAACAAGCTCAATTAGATATCTACAAAGATAAACAAATTAAACTTTAATATAAAAAGCATGTAGTTATATATGAACTGCACCCCAAAAGTTGGACACAAAACAACTTTTGGAGGTGCAGTTTTTTTATGACTAAATACTCAAATGAATTTAAAGTTAAAGCAATTAAAATGGTTTTAAAAGGAAATTCTATTTCTCATGTAGCTAAAATTCTAAACATGCCAGATATAGCTCCTCTTTACAGATGGATATCTCATTATGAACATGGTGGTATTCCACAACTTCTTCATAAAAATCGTAAACATACTCCTATCTTTAAGCAAAAAGTTATTGAATATAAATGGCTACATCATTTATCATTAAATCAAACAGCAGACAAATTTTCCATTCCTAATACTGGTACAATTTATACATGGGAAAAG